>NZ_NFKB01000027.1:0-47758 GCF_002160175.1 Faecalibacterium sp. An192 | reverse complement strand
AGACTGGCCTGGCTCCGCTCTCGCTTCGCCAGGCCAGTCTTTGATTCGCTTGTTCTACCCCTTGCAGGCCTCTTTTTTGTACTGTCCGCACAATATGGGGCGGTTCACAGCGGCCCGGACGGGGGCGTTTTTTGTCTGGATTTCCCGGCGGGGGCCGGACGCTGAAAGAGGTGCAGGCCGCTTCACAAAGAAACACCCCCGGAAACCTGGGGGTGAAAAGCGGCTGAGAACCTGTATACAAAATGTTATATTACAATCTGTTATAGAGGCCGGAGCTCCAGGCCTTCCTTTTCAGCCAGCTTGCGGCCCATCAGGACGCCCATGACGCTGGCCATCATCAGGCCGCGGGTCCAGCCCGAGCTGTCGCCCAGGCAGTGGAGGCCCTGGATGTTGGTGTCCAGGTTTTTGTCCATCTTGACCTTGTTGGAGTAGAACTTCAGCTCAGGGCTGTACAGCAGGGTCTCGTAGGCGGCGAAGCCGGGCACCACCATGTCCAGCATCTTGATGAACTCAATGATGTTGGTCATGGCCCGGTAGGGCATGGCGGCGGTGATGTCGCCGGCCACTGCGTCGGGCAGGGTGGGCCGGACGTTGCTGCGGGCCAGTTCCTCGGGCCAGGTGCGCTTGCCGTCCAGGATGTCGCCGTAGCGCTGGACCAGAATGTGGCCGGCGCCCAGCATATTGGTCAGCTCACCCACCTTCTGGGCGTAGGAAATGGGCTGGTTGAAGGGCTCGGTGAAGTTGTGGGACACCAGAATGGCCAGGTTGGTGTTCTCGCTCTTCTTCTCCTTGTAGCTGTGGCCGTTGACCACCGCCAGGTCGTTGTCGTAGTTCTCCTGGGCCACAAAGCCGCCCGGGTTCTGGCAGAAGGTGCGGACCTTGTTCTTCCAGGGGCGGGGGTAGCCGATCAGCTTGGACTCGTACAGCACCCGGTTGACCTTTTCCATCACCTCGTTGCGGCACTCCACACGGACGCCGATGTCCACGGTGCCGGGCTTGTGGGCGATGTGATGCTCAGCACAGAGCTTTTCCAGCCAGTCGGCGCCCCGGCGGCCGGTGCCGATGACCACCGTGTCGGCGTAGATGGGGCGGGATTCGCCGTTCTTTTCCCGCACCAGGACGCCGCGGCAGACGTCCCCGTCCAGCAGGATGTTCTCACACTCGGTGGAGAACAGCATCTCCACGCCGCCGGCCTGCAGGTGTTTTTCCACCGCCAGATACAGCTGATGGGCCTTTTCGGTGCCCAGATGGCGGATGGGGCAGTCCACCAGCTTGAGGCCGGCCTTGATGGCGTTTTTGCGGATTTCGCGGATGTCCTCGCCGGTGTAGATGCCCTCCACATGGGGGTCTGCGCCGAAGTCCAGATAAATCTTGTCGGTGTAGTCGATGAGCTGCTGGGCGAAGTTTTCGCCGATGAGGGAGGGCAGGTCGCCGCCCACCTCATAGGACAGGCTCAGTTTGCCGTCCGAGAAGGCGCCGGCGCCCGAAAAGCCGGTGGTGATGGCGCAGGTGGGCCGGCAGTTGACGCAGTAGCCCAGCTCGGCCTTGGGGCAGCGGCGCTGCTCCACCGATTTGCCCTTCTCTACCAGAAGGATCTTCTTTTTGCTGCCGTGGCGCAGCAGCTCGACTGCGGTGAAGATGCCGGCAGGGCCTGCGCCCACAATAATCAGGTCGTATTTTTCCATGGTCGTGTTTCCCTTTCTATGCTACTGCCGCGTCTGCAGCAGAAAAACGGGGTTATTCCTGGTTCACTTCGGCGCTCTCGTCCACCGTGTCCAGCTCCCGGGCGGTGGAGATGGTGTCGGTGGAGGCATAGTCGGCCCCCACCACCCCGTCGCCGTTCAGGTCCATGCCGGTGACCGACTCCAGCATGGACTGGGTCTCAGGATGAAGCTTGTTGAACCGGCGGATGGCCAGGGCCGTATAGATGGCGCCGCCCAGGTTGAAGGCGCCCTCGATGAGGAGGATGATGCCGATGCCCATGACCAGAGTTTCCATGGCGCCGAAGGGGTCAAAGATCATGATGCCGCCCAGAACCACGCTGAGCAGGGCCAGCAGGATGAACCATTTCCAGCTGGGATAGCCGCAGCGGCGCAGTTCCAGGGCGTTTTGGATCCGGCCCAGGCTGTCGAACAAAACGAACAGGCCGAACACCACCGGCAGAATCCGCACCACAATGTCGCTGCGCAGGATCAGAAAACCGCCCAGGCCCAGGCAGACCAGGCCCGAAATCAGGGTGAACTGGCTCTGAAAGACCTTGTGTTCCGCGGTGAAATACCGGATCAGCTGGACGGCGGCGCAGGCCAGCACCACGCCTCCCAGGGCGTAGCAGACGATGTTCAGGGCCAGGCCGGGCACGGCCAGCAGGAAGATGCCCAGAGCCAGATACAGCAGGCTCATCAGGATCAGGTTCCATTTGAGATTTTTCATAGTCGGATGCCTCCTTTGGGCGGGTCCCTTTTTCAGTATTCCACGCGGGAACGTCTTTTGCACACCGCGTCTGTACACAAAAGATGGGCAGAATGCACCCGCACCCTGCCCATTGTGCAGACAGCTTTCCGGCGTCAGCCCAGCTGCTTTTCCTTGGCTTCCACTGCGGCCAGAATCATCTGGACACAGGCGTCCTTGCCCAGGGCAGCGTTGACGCTCAGGTCATAGTTGTGGACGTCGCCCCAGCGGTTCTGGGTGTAGTAGTTGTAGTAGGCGGCGCGCTGACGGTCGGTCTTGTCGATCTCGTCCCGGATGCCTTTTTCGGTGGTGGCCTTGACGATGGGGTTGGTCTTGGCGTAGACGCGGCGCCACTCCACCGGGGCGTGGACAAAGACGTGGAGCACGTCGGTCCGCTCCCGCAGGACATAGTCGGCGCACCGGCCCAGAATCACGCAGGGGCCTTCATCGGCCAGCTTCTTGATGATCCGGCTCTGCAGGATGAACACCTGGTCGCTCAGGGGCAGGTCGGTGCCCATGGTGTACAGGCTGTACAGCAGGCTGTGGGTGTGGCGCTTTTCGCTGGCCGCGACAGCTTCCTCCGACAGGCCGGAGTCCTTGGCTGCCATGGTGATCAGCTCTTTGTCGTAGAGCTTGATGCCCAGCGCGTCGGCGACGTCCTGTGCGATATAGCGCCCGCCCGTGCAGTACTCACGGCTCAAAGTGATGATCGTTTTTGCCATAATTGTTCCTCCCATCTTGTTGGGGCGGACCCGGAAAGCGTCTTTGCGCCTGCCTCTGGGCCGGACAGTCCGGGCCGGGGGCAGACAGGACAGTCTTTTTTGGATTCACCCTGGAACCGCCGCCCTGCCGCAGCCGCAGAGCCGCATGGGAGCAGCGCTTCCGTTAAACAGTCGGGCGCGGGGCCCGGCTGCTGTGTTTCAACGCTTGGCCGGCCGGTCAGCCGGCGGAGGCGGCCGTGTGGGGCGGCAGAACCATCTCGGCTACCCGCATGGTGCCGGTCTGATCCACCGCATAGATGCAGCAGCGCCCCTCGGCGCCGGCCAGATCGGCGGGGAACCGCACCCCGCCCGCTGCCGTCCGCTCCATCCGGTGAAAGGTCTTGTGGGCGGTGGTGGCGTGGGCCACTCCGTCGTAGATGGTGCAGGCGATCCAGCCGCTGAAGGAATCGGGCAGGAGGTCCCGCCCGCCCTTTTGGGTAAAGAACCACTCCCCGTCGCCGCCGGCTTCCAGCCCGCAGCGGATGCGGCGGGGCCGGGTGGTGGCGATGGTGCGGGGCTTGGGCCGCAGAATGATGGCCCGCCCGGTGAAATAACGCTGAAAATCCGCCACCGACATGGTGCGGGCTACGCTGCCGCTGTCGGCGGTGGGGTCGTTGAGCAGGACAAAGTTGGCCATGACGTCGTCGTCATGCCCAAAGCCCCGCAGGGCCATCCACACCCGCACCGGCTCTTTCTGGCCGGCCAGGCGGGTTTCCATCTCGACGCCTACCGAGCAGCCGTCGTGGATCTGGGCCCGCAGGTCTTTCAGGTCCAGCCAGCCCAGCCAGCTGGGATAGCCGCAGCAGGCCGCGGCCGCCACCGCATAGGCGGCGTTGTGGACGCTGGTGGTGGCCCCGTCCAGCATGGTGTAGGCCACTTCCTCGGGCAGAATATCCTCGCCCCACCGGTTCATCAGGGACGCCATCACCAGGGACAGGTCCATCTCCCGGCCAAAGCTGGGGTCGCGGCCTTCCAGGCTGTATTCCGGCAGGTAGAGCCGGTGGTTGGAGACGGCGCCGTCCTGCCGGTCCCAGGCCAGGGGCCGGACGGCGGCAGCCAGCAGGCGGACCGCCGGGGTCACCTTGCTGTCGTTGGAGGAGAGGTTCACCTGGAGCTGGATGCCCACCGCTCCGCCGGGGGCGGCCACCGTGACGGTGTCCCCCATCAGAAAGACCAGGCCGTCCTCGCTCTGGGTGTGAACGCTGCGCCGGGGATAATCGGGAGCCCACTTGCCGAAGCTCATCCAGCTGGTCCAGTCCCCGTTGGCATACACCCGGCAGCGGACCTCCAGCATGGTGTTGTCGGGGGCCAGCGCGTTCCAGCTGACGTTCAGGTTGCAGAAGGCCGGCATGGCCAGCTCCGGGGAGGTATAGCTGCCGTAGGGCAGATACCGGCCGGCCGAGCTGTCCAGCACCAGACAGCCGTTTTCCAGGGCCACGTTGTCCAGCGCGCCCCGGGAAAAGGTCTCGGTCCCCTGCAGAATCAGGTTGTTTTTCTGTTCCATCCTGCGCCCTGCCTCTCTGCGGCGCTCATTCGCCGCTGCCGCTGCCGTCGGACGAAGGGTCCTCGTCCTCTGCATAGTCGGCGGCGAGGGCGGCGGACAGCTCGGCGTCCTTCTTGGCGCGGATCTGCTCCTCCACGTGGAACACCCGCTCCAGATCGCCGCTGACAATCTGGCAGCAGATCTCACAGGTGAACCAGAAGCCAAAGACGATCATCAGCAGCAGGCCCAGGGGCATGCACAGGATCACCAGGCCCCAGAACAAAATCTGGACGATGGATGCCGCCAGAGCATGGGGCAGGAAGGCCAGCATGCAGCGGATGCTGTTGGCCAGAGTCTGGTGGAAAGGCTGGTCCAGCAGGACCACCTGGGGCCACATATAGGCGAACAGCATGTGAAAGACCACCAGGTTCAAAACCGCGGCCACCCACATGCCGGTGCCCACGTTGACCCCCTGGGCCAGCATGCTGAAGCAGAAATAGACGATGAAAATCTGCAGGGTTACCACCGCGCAGTAGAGGATGCCGGGCAGGATGCTGGCCTTGAAGTTCTGGCGGAACGCCCGGCGGTAGGTGGTCCACCAGTAGCCCGGCTCATCCCGCAGAGCCCGCAGGACGGTGTCGTACATGCCCGCCAGCACCGGGCCGGCCAGCACGCCGCCCACCACGGCGCTCACCACCATCACCGGCAGGCTGTTCATCAGAAAGCCGATGTACACCAGGCAGATCACCGGGATAAAGCCCAGGCAGGTCAGCAGGTTGGCCAGGAACATGCCGTTCATGTCCCGACCCACCAGCTCGAAGAAACGGCCCAGACCGGTCTTGCGGGGCGTGTCCTTGTCTACGCCGCGGCCGTCCTTGAAGTCATTTGCGCTCGGAAAAAGTCCCATTTGTCTGTTCCCTCTCTCGGGTCTCTGTGCAAAACGCCCAGTCCCCGAAACATATTTCCTTTATTCATCTTACATAATACCCGTATTTGGTGGATTTTGCAAGACCTTGGACCCCGCGCTTTTGTAAAAAAAGTGTTTCGATCTCCCATTTTGCCCCAATCTGTGTTACAATACAAATAAAATCATCAAAAATACAACAAACCAACTGGGAGGGGACCTCGTTGCAGATTCTTTATATTCTGCGAACCATCGCAATGTATGTGTACATGTTTGGCTATATGCTGCTGTTTTACGGCACCCTGCGCCGGGCCGAAAAGGCTGCCGCCGCCGGCGACCGCGAGACGGTGCGCCAGATTGTCAACTACCACATTCCCCGCTGGTGCCAGGGGCTTTTGCGGGTGGCCGGCGTCAAGATGACGGTGGAGGGGGTGGAGAACATCCCCGCCTCGGGCCCGGTGGTCTTTGTGGGCAACCACCGCAGCTATTTTGATATCCCCATCATGCTGGTGGCGCTGGACCATCCCCATGGCATCCTGGCCAAGGAGGAGCTGGCCAACATTCCCCTGCTGAGCCGCTGGATGAACCTGCTGGGCTGCGTCTATGTCAAGCGGGAGGACGTCCGGGGTTCGCTGCAGGCCCTGAAAGACGCCGCCGACGTGGTCAAAAACGGCGAGAGCTTCACCATTTTCCCCGAGGGCACCCGGTATAAAGGGGTGGAAGGCGGCGCAGGCGAGTTCAAGGCCGGCGCCTTCCGCATCGCCATCAAGACCGGCGCCCCGGTGGTGCCGGTGGCCATCAGCGGGGCCCGGGCCCTGTATGAGGACCATAGCTGCATCGTACGCCCGGGCAGCGTCCGCGTCACCATTCTGCCGGCCATCCGTACCGCCGGCATGAAGAAGGAAGAACAGACCCAGCTGCCCCAGGCGGTGCGCCAGAACATTCTGGCGGCCATGAGCCGGTTGGAACAGACCATTTTGTGACGGCGCCGCGCCGCGAGGGAGAGAAACACCTATGGCAAGCTACCGCTATGAACGCGACATCAAAGAGGAGGATATCCGCCCCCTGAAGGAGCGCCAGTACACCCGCAGGGAGCGGTGGAACAACTGGTGGGACTATAACCTGAAATGGGTGATCCTGGGCGCCATCGTGGTGGGGTTTGTGGGGTACTGCTTCATCGGACAGTACTTCTTCACCGTCCACCCCGACTACAACGTGGCGGTGGTGGCCCCCTACTACCTGCCCGAGGACACGGTGGAGGCCCTGCAGCGGGAGCTGGCGGCCTTTGGCGACGACCTGAACGAGGACGGCGAAGTGGTGGTGACGGTAAACGTCTACACCCTGGACTACAGTGAGAACGACGACGCCTATATGACCATGGCGGGCACCACCCGCCTGGCCGCCGACGTGCAGGGGTCTCTCAGCTCCATTTATATCTTGTACGACCCGGCCAACTTTGAGGAGTCCACCGGCGCCCTGCGCTACCTGGACGGCAGCCTGCCCCAGGGAGATTCAGACGATGACTGGTGGAATATGGTCTATCGCTGGACCGACTGCCCGGTTCTCACCGGCCTGGACCTGGGCAGCTACGGCCCCGACGCCACCCAGTCCAACACCGGCGACAGCCAGGAATATATGAGCTCCTTCTATGTGGGCTTCCGGGGCGCGTGGAACAGCGCCTCGGCGGAGAGCATCGCCCCCGGGGAACCCATGTGGGAACAGCTGACCGCCGGAGCCGTCTCGACGGCGGCGGAGGAGCCGTGAAAGGGGCCCGGCTGCGGGTGGTGCGCCGGTGGAAAAAGCCGGCGGCGCGGCCCAGGACGGCCGCCTGTCCCCCGCCCCGCCCCGCCGACCTGGACAATCCCTACAGCCCCTGCTATACCCGGGCCCGCTCCTTTGCGGAGCTGACGCCCCGCCGCAAACCCAAAAGGTGACCAAATGTCCTGTGCGCAGTCTGCGCACAGGACATTTTTTCTTGTGGATTTTTCCGTATTTTGACCCGAAAAGAGGCCTGAAAACTGATTCTCCCGCGATTGTGCACCGGTCCCGTTTATGGTATACTGATGGTGACAAGAAATCAGATGACATTTGAAAAAAATTTGATTTGAAAGGGAGTGATCCGCGATGGATCAGCTGGAACAGGCCCGGCGGGAAATCGACGAAGTGGACGCACAGCTGGCGGCGCTGTTTGAGCGGCGGATGCGGGCGGTGGTGCAGGTGGCCCAATATAAAAAGGAACACGGCCTGCCCATCCATGACCCCGCCCGGGAGGAACAGGTGCTGGAGCGGTCGGCCCAGCGGATTGAGGACCCGGCCCTGCGGCCTTATTATCTGGATCATGTCCGGAACCGGATGGCGGTGGCCCGCCAGTATGAGGCGCTGCTGCTGGGGCAGAACCGGGTGGCCTATCAGGGGGTGGAGGGGGCTTTTGCCCACATCGCCCTGAAAAACCTGTTCCCCCACGCCGAAGCGGTGAGCTGCCCCACCTGGGACGAGGTGTTCAGCCGGGTTTCGGAGGGAGACGCCGCCTATGGCGTGGTGCCCTTTGAGAACAGCCACGCCGGGGACGTGTCGGCGGTGCTGGATTTGTGCTACAACCACCCGGAACTGTGGGTGGTGCAGGTGTACGACCTGCCGGTGCGGCAGAACCTGCTGGTGCTGCCGGGGGTGACCCTGCCCGAGATCCGGCACGTCTACAGCCATCAGCAGGCCATCTCCCAGAGCGAGACCTTCCTGAAACAGATGCGGCTCCCCTGCACCGCCATGGCCAACACCGCCATGGCCGCGAAATACGTGGCCGAGAGCGGCGACCGGACCCTGGCGGCCATCGCCAGCCGGGAGACCGCCGACCTCTACGGCCTGGAGGTGCTGGTGCCCGACATCAACACCGACGGAGACAACACCACCCGCTTTATTGTCATCAGCCGGGAAAAACCCACCCGGGGCAACCGGTTTTCCCTGCTGTTCACGGTGGACAACAAGCCCGGCAAGCTGGCGGCGGTGATCCAGAAGATCGGCGCTTCGGGCTTCAATATGGAGTCCATCAAGAGCCGGCCCATGCCCCGCATGCCCTTTGAATATTATTTTTACGCCGAGCTGGTGGGCGATCCCGCCGGGGCCGAGAGTGAAGCCCTGCTGCGGGACCTCGACAGCACCTGCCGGACCGTACGCATGTTAGGAGTGTATACAAAATGAGTGAAGCGTTTCTCGGCACCAAACTGACCATGAACCTGGGCTCCCGCAGCTATGAGATCATCCTGCGCCGGGGCGCCCTGCAGAACCTCTATCAGTTCGCCAACCTCAACCGCCGGGTGGCGGTGGTCACCGACAGCGGCGTGCCGGAGATCTATGCCCGGCAGGTGGCCGACCAGTGCCGCGAGTCGGTCATCATCACGGTGCCCCAGGGCGAGGCCAGCAAGAGCATGAAAACCCTGGAATCGGTCCTGAACCAGATGCTGGCCTTTGGGATGGGCCGCGGGGACCTGGTGATCGCCGTGGGCGGCGGCGTGGTGGGCGACCTGGCCGGCTTTGCGGCGGCCATCTATATGCGGGGCATCGACTTCATCAACTGCCCCACCACCACCCTGTCCATGATTGATTCCTCCATCGGCGGCAAGACCGCCGTGGACCTGGGGGACACCAAGAACATTGTGGGCGCCTTCTGGCAGCCCAAGCTGGTGATTGTGGACGCCGACACCCTGTCCACCCTGCCCCGCCGCCACTATATCAACGGCCTGGCCGAGGCCGTGAAGGCCGGCCTGCTGGCCGATCCCGAGCTGTTCGGCATCTTTGAAAACGGCGACATCGACGCCGATATCGATACCATCATCTACCGCAGCCTGAAATTCAAGAAGGGCATCGTGGAGCAGGACGAGACCGAGCGGGGCGCCCGCCGGGCTCTGAATTTCGGCCATACCATCGGCCACGGCATCGAGGCGGTGAAGGGCATCAAGGGCCGTCGGACCACCGGCCTGTACCACGGGGAATGCGTGGCTCTGGGCATGCTGCCCATGATCGAGAGCAACGCCCTGCGCAAGCGGACCCGGGCGGTGTACCGGCGTCTGGGCCTGCCCACCCGCGCCGGCTTTGACAAGGAAAAAGTCTACGCCGAAATGCTCCACGACAAGAAGGCCCAGGGCGGCCAGATCACCGTCATCAAGGTGCCGGGTCTGGGCTGCTGGCGGGCTGAGAGCATCCCGGTGGAGGGCCTGCGCGCCCTGCTGGGTCTGGAGGAATAAGGGATGAAAAACACCTTTGGCTCCAGCCTGAGCCTGACCATTTTCGGGGAGAGCCACGGCGCCGCCGTGGGTGCAGTGCTGGACGGCATGGCCGCCGGGGTTCCGGTGGACGAGGCCGCCCTGGCTGCCCTGATGGATCAGCGCCGGGCCCGGGGGGATGGCCTGTCCACCGCCCGGGTGGAGGCGGACGCGGTCCGCATCCTGTCCGGCGTGGTGCAGGGCCACACCACCGGCACCCCCATCACCCTGATGATTGAAAATCAGAACACCCGCAGCGGCGACTATGCCGCCACCGCGGCCCTGCTCCGGCCCGGCCACGCGGATTATACCGCCTACGCCCGGTATCGGGGCTTTCAGGACGCCCGGGGCGGCGGTCACTTCTCGGGCCGGATCACCGCTGGTCTGGTGGCGGGGGGTGGAATCGTCCTGGGGGCCCTGGAACGGGCCGGGGTCCGGATCGTGACCCACATCGCCCAGTGCGCCGGCATCAGCGACACCCCCTTTGACCGGGACCACCCGGAGGTTCTGGCCGCCCAGGCCGATGCCCTGGCCGGGCGGGGCGCAGGCTTTGCCCTGCTGGACCCGGCGGCGGAAGCTCCCATGCAGGCGGCCATCCGGGCCGCCGGCGCCGAGGGGGACAGCGTGGGCGGCATCCTGGAAACCGCCATTCTGGGCCTGCCCGCCGGGGTGGGCGAACCCTTCTTCGACAGCGTGGAGAGCCAGCTGGCCCATCTGGCCTTTTCGGTGCCCGCCGTCAAGGGCATTGAATTCGGGGAGGGCTTCGGCTTTGCGGCCCTGCGGGGCAGCCAGGCCAACGACCCTCTGCGGATGGAGTCGGGCCGTGTGGTCACCGAGACCAACCGCAACGCCGGGATCAACGGCGGCCTGACCAACGGAATGCCGGTGGTGTTCCGCACCGTGGTCAAGCCCACCCCCAGCATCTATAAAGAACAGCGCACCGTGGATTATACCGCAGGGGAAAACGCCCTGCTGTCCATTAAGGGCCGCCACGACCCCTGCATTGTGCCCCGGGCGGCGGTGGTGCAGACCTGTGCCGCCGCAGTGGCCATCGGGGACCTGATGACCGCCCGCTATGGGGAAACCTGGATGGTGCGGCCGGAGGATTTCCGGGCTGAGGAGGGCTGCTGAGATGGAATACGGTCTGATCGGCTCCAAGCTGGGCCACTCCTACTCCAAGATCATCCATGAGCGGCTGTGCGGCTATAAGTATGAGCTGCATCCCCTGCCCACCGAGGCCGAGGCCCGGGCCTTTCTGGAAGCCCGGCCGTTCCGGGCCATCAACGTCACCATCCCCTACAAGCGGCTGGTGATGGAATATTGCGACCAGATCGACCCCCGTGCCGCCGCCATCGGCGCGGTGAATACGGTGGTCCATCGGGACGGCAAACTGTACGGCTACAACACCGACTACATGGGCTTTGCCTGGCTGTGCAGCAGCCGCGGGGTGGAGTTTCAGGGTCGGACGGTGCTGATTCTGGGCACCGGCGGCACCCACAACACCGCCGCCGCTGTGGCCAGGGACCAGGGCGCGGCCCGGGTCCTGACGGTGAGCCGCCATCCCGACCCGGCCAAAGGAGAGCTGTCCTATGAGGAAGCGGCCCGGTCGGGGGCACAAATTGTCATCAACACCACCCCGGCGGGGATGTATCCCGACGTGGGAGTCTGTCCGCTGGACGTGGCCGCCATGACTGGCCTGGAAGCGGTGGTGGACGTGGTGTATAACCCGGCCCGCACCGAGCTGCTGCTCCGGGCGGAGGAGGCCGGGGTCCCGGTGACCGCCTGCGGCCTGGAAATGCTGGTGGCCCAGGCGGTGTACGCCGCGGAATATTTCTTGGACACCCCCTTTGCCGACCGCGCCGGGGAAATCCGCCGGGGTTCGGCGGACCTGCGGGCGGAGATTCTGAATATTTCCCTGGTGGGTATGCCCTCCTGCGGCAAGACCACCCTGGGCCGGGCTCTGGCCCAAAAGCTGGGCCGCACCTTTGTGGACCTGGACGAGGAAATCGTCCGGGCGGCGGGGTGCAGCATCCCGGAGATCTTTGAGGCTCAGGGCGAGGAGGGGTTCCGGGCCCTGGAAGCTGCACAGGCCGCCCGCTTTGGCAAAGAGAGCCGCCTGCTGATTTCCTGCGGCGGCGGAGCCGTCAAGCGGGCCGAAAACGTCCGGGCCCTGCGCCAGAACGGCGTGATTCTGTTCATTGACCGGCCGCTGGAGGCGTTGACGGTGGGGGGCGGACGGCCCCTGTCCTCCAGCCCCGAGGCCCTGCGGACCATGGAAGCCCAGCGCCGGCCCCTCTATGAGGCGGCAGCGGACGCCGTTGTCCGGAATGACGGCACGGTGGAGCAGGCGGTGAGCCGGGCTCTGGCCGCTCTGGACAACCTGTTTGGATAAATCCTTCCTCTGCGGCGCTGGACCGGGCAGACGGATTCAGTGGGAAAGTAGACAAGGCTGAGAGGGAAGCGCCCCAGCCGCCGCCGGGAAGCGATGAATATGACAAAGAAAGGAACGATTCCCCATGATTATTTCCACCAAAAAAGGCACTCCCCAGGAAGAACTGGACAAGATTGTCGACAAGTTCGAGAAACAGGGCCTGTCGGTGACCCTCATCACCGGTACCGACTACAACGTCTTTGGCCTGGTGGGCGACACCACCAAGCTGGACGAGCGGGATATTCTGGCCAACCCCTGGGTGGATAACGTCACCCGTGTGTCGGCCCCCTATAAGCGGGCCAATCGCCTGTTCCATCCCGCCGACTCGGTCATCGACTGCGGCGGCATCAAGATTGGCGGCCATGAGAAGATCGCCGTCATGGCCGGTCCCTGCAGCATTGAGAGCGAGGAGCAGGCCAAGCGGATCGCCGCCGGCGTCAAGGCAGGCGGCGCCACCCTGTTCCGCGGCGGCGCCTATAAGCCCCGCACCTCTCCCTATGCCTTCCAGGGCCTGGAGACCGAGGGCATTCTGGACATGGTGAAGGCCCGGGAGGCCACCGGCCTGCCCATCGTCTCCGAGCTGATGAGCGAGGACCGGATTCCCGAGTTTGAGGAATACGTGGACGTGGTCCAGATCGGCGCCCGGAATATGCAGAACTTCCAGCTGCTGAAGGCAGTGGGCAAGATGCACAAGCCGGTTCTGCTCAAGCGGGGCCTGTGCAACACCATCGAGGAGTGGATCATGAGCGCCGAGTACATCATGGCCGGCGGCAATGAGAACGTCATCCTCTGCGAGCGCGGCATCCGCACCTTTGAGAAGTACACCCGCAATACCCTGGACCTGTCGGCTGTGCCCATCATCCACGAAAAGACCCACCTGCCCGTGGTGGTGGACCCCAGCCACGCCACCGGCAAGGCCAACCTGGTGGAGCCCATGATGATCGCGGCGGTGGCCGCCGGCGCCGATGGCCTGGAGGTGGAGGTCCACTATGACCCCCGCCACGCCTGGAGCGACGGCGCCCAGTGCCTGACTCCCGATGCCTTTGCCCAGGCCATGGCCAAGTGCCGCCAGGTTGCCTGGGCCATCGGCCGGGATATGTAAGGGGTGCGGGCCCAGATCAGGCCGGGGCCGGCTCCGGCCGGGGTCCTGGCTGCCCCGCCCAGCAAGAGCATGGCCCACCGGGCGGTGCTCTGTGCGGCTCTGGCGGAAGGAACCTCCCGCCTGTCCAACCTGGCCCACAGCCAGGACATTGACGCTACCCTGGCCGCCGCGGCCGCCTTTGGGGCGGCGGTGGAGCCGGGGGAGCATCAGGCCCGCATCACCGGCGTGGGTTTTCCCCGCCCGGCGGCCGGGCCGGTGGACTGCTGCGAGAGCGGCAGCACCCTCCGTTTCTTGATTCCGATGGCGGCCCTCACCGGGGCGCCGGTGACCTTCACCGGCCGGGGCCGTCTGATGCAGCGCCCCCAGAGCGTCTATCAGGAGCTGTTTGCCCGGCAGGGCCTCCGCTTTGAACCGGCGGGGGATGCCCTGACGGTGGCGGGCCCCCTGCAGGCCGGCCGGTTTGAGCTGGCGGGGGATGTGTCCAGCCAGTTTGTCAGCGGGCTGCTGTTTGCTCTGCCCCTGCTGGCGGGGGACAGCACCCTCTGCCTGCGCCCGCCGGTGGAAAGCCGCAGCTACATCCAGATGACCCGGGCGGCCCAGGCCGCCTTTGGGGTGGAAAGCCGCTGGCTGGACCAAAACACCCTGCTGGTGCCGGGAAACCAGCGCTATACCGCCCGGGATGCCGCCATTGAGGGCGACTGGAGCCAGGCAGCCTTTCCGGCGGTGCTGGGGGCTCTGGCCGGGGACGTGACCGTCACCGGCCTGGACCCCGACACCCTCCAGGGGGACGCCGTCATTCGGGAGATCCTCCGGGACTGCGGCGCAGAGATTCATCCGGCGGCGGACGGGGTCCGCTTTGTCAAACGTCCCCTGCATGGGGTGGAGATCGACCTGGCCGACTGCCCCGACCTGGGGCCCATCCTGATGGTTCTGGGCCTGTTCTGCAGCGGGAAAACTGTCATCCGCAACGCCGGCCGCCTCCGGCTCAAGGAGAGCGACCGGATTGCGGCCATGGAGCAGGAATTGCGGAAGTTCGGCGGCAAGATCGAGAGCGAGGGGGGCACCATCACGATTTGGGAGAGTGCCCTCCATGCCCCGCAGGAACCTCTGGACGGCCACAACGACCACCGGGTGGTCATGAGCCTGACGGTGCTGGCTGCGGCAGCGGGACTGCCCGCCGTCATCGAGGGGGCCGATGCGGTCCGCAAGAGCTGGCCCGATTTCTTTGCCGCCGTGCGGCAGCTGGGTGTGGAGGTGGAATACCATGCTTGACCGATCCAAACGCTATCTCGTGGTGGGTCTGGGCCTGCTGGGGGGCAAATATGCCCTGGAGCTGACCCGGGCCGGCTTTGTGGTGGACGGCATCAACCGCAGCGAAAAGCATTTGCAGTATGCCCTGGACAAGGGCTACATCCGCAGCGGCAAGACCCGGGACTTTGAGGACCTGGTGTCGGGGGCCGACCACATCATTTTTGGCCTGTACCCCACCACTTTGCTGGAGTGGTTCGAGACCTACGGGCATCTCATCAAGCCCGGCTGCATCTTTACCGATGTCTCGGGCGTCAAGACCGGTCTGGTGGACCGGATTCAGGACATGTGCCCGCCGGGGG
This sequence comes from Faecalibacterium sp. An192, assembly GCF_002160175.1. Taxonomy (NCBI): domain Bacteria; kingdom Bacillati; phylum Bacillota; class Clostridia; order Eubacteriales; family Oscillospiraceae; genus Faecalibacterium; species Faecalibacterium sp. An192. Next base: position 32,763 of record NZ_NFKB01000027.1, on the reverse strand, counting down.
TGGAGTTCATTGCCAGCCATCCCATGGCGGGCCGGGAGACCTCCAGCGTGGAGCACGCCGCCGAGGTGAACTTTGCCCCGGCCAACTTCATCATCACCCCCACCGCCCGAAATACCCCCAAAGCCATTGTCTGGGCCACCGAGCTGGCCCAGGTTCTGGGGTTTGAGCACATTTCCACCCTGACGGTGGAGGAGCACGACCGGATGATCGGCTATGTCAGCCAGCTGTGCCATGCCATTGCGGTGAGCCTGATGTGCGCCAACGACAACACCGCCCTGTGCGAGTATACGGGCGATTCCTTCCGGGATCTGACCCGCATCGCCAAAATCAACGAGACCATGTGGTCGGAGCTGTTTTTGTGGAACAAGGACAACCTGATTGCAGAGATCGACCAGTTTGATGCGGCGCTGGCCCAGATGCGGGCCGCGCTGGCAGCCGGGGACCGGGAAGGGCTGGAGGAAATGTTCCGGCTGTCCACCCGGCGGCGGGCCATGTTCGACAAAAAGACACCCGGCTGAACCTGGAAAGGAGGGTCCGCCCGTGGCCAGACAGGAAAAGCAGAAGCACAAGCTGCTTGCCCTCGCGCGCATTTTTGAGACAGAAACCGACGAAAACCACCGTCTGACGGTGCCGCAGCTGGCCCAGATGCTGGAGGCCCAGGGGATTCCCTGTGAGCGCAAGAGCATCTACACCGACATCGACGCCCTGCGGGAGATCGGCTACGACATTGTCCTGCAGCGGGGCCGGGGCGGCGGATACTGGCTGGCCCACCGGGCCTTTGAGCTGGCCGAGCTCAAGCTGCTGGTGGACGCAGTCCAGAGCTGCCGGTTTATTCCCCAGGAAAAGACCGGCGCCCTCATCAGCAAGCTGGAACAGCTGGCCTCCCATCATGAGGCGGCTCAGCTGCAGCGTCAGGTGTATGTGGCGGGGCGGCCCCGCAGCCAGAATCCCCAGGTCCTCTACACCATCGACGCCCTTCACGAGGCCATCAACACCGGGCGGCAGGTGTCCTTTCACTATGCCAACGGCAAGGACCACACCGTCAGTCCCTGGCAGATGGCCTGGGACGGCGGCAGCTATTATCTGATCGCCTACCAGGACTACAGCCAGCCGGCGGGCATCCGGCATTACCGGGTGGACCGGATGAGCCATGTGAAGGTTCTGCAGGATCAGCCCTGCTGCGGCAAAGCCCTCTACGATCAGTTCAGCCTGCCGGTGTATTTGAAAAAGCACTTTAATATGTATGGGGGCCCGGAATACCGGGTGACCATCCGGTGCACGCCGGATCTCCGGGAGACCATGATCGACCGGTTTGGCCGGGACGTCATTTACATCGACGAGGCGGACGGATTTTTCCATTTCACCACCCCGGTCTGCGTCAGCGGGCCTTTCCTGGGCTGGGTCTGCGGTTTTGAGGGCAAGGTCACCATCGTGGCCCCCGCCGAAGTCCAGGCCCGTCTGGCCGCCCTGGGCCGCACCCTCTCCTCCACCTACTTTTTCGAGAAAAAGTAGGCAAAAAGCTTTTCACCTGGTACCATTGGCTGCTGTGGTCCTCACAAGGCCCTGCCGGCGGTGGGGTTTCAGCCGCTTTATGAGGTTCCCGGGCTGCGCCCCGGTGAGTCCAAGGTTTTGTGCGGTTTAATCCATCTTTTGTTCCGGTGTGTAATGCCTCGGACGCCAAAAAGCTCTATTAAAGACAAAATCCTCGCTTCTGCTTATTGCAGGGGCGGGGATTTTTTGGTTTTAAAGTTCAGTTTTAGCTATTTTTCTGCCGTTCGGGATCATATTGCTCTTTGCGAATTTGCTGCCGCAAATTTTTGAATCAGAGGGCAGAATCGGGGAAATCTCCTCCGCCCCTCCCGTCCTCAAAACAGCTTGTATCCAAGGTGGGTCTTTCCCGACTATATAAAATTAAGCAAAAATGGGAAAATTTGAAATCGGGTCTTGACACCGGGGGGGGGTATGATATTATAGGCACACAAAGGAAAGGACCTTCCTTTGAAACCTGTTTTGGGTCTCTATCTTTTTACACCATTAAGGAGGAAAAATTCATTATGAAACTCAAGAAGATTGCTTCTCTGATGCTCGCTGGCGTTATGGCCATCAGCATGCTGGCTGGCTGCGCTACCACTACCCCTGAGCAGCCCGAGCAGCCCGAGACTCCCGCTACTTCCAATGCTGCTGATATGCTGTACAGCGAGCTGACTGGTTCCGCTAAGGGCAAGGTCTCTGCTGTTGCTAACGCTGATCTGGACGAAGCTCTGGAGAACGCTGTTGACAAATACTTCGACTACACTTCTATCGTTGATGATGTGTACGGCTACAACTATCTGACTGAAATCAGCAACTCCAAGCTTGGCACTAGCGTCAACAGCGCTATGAAGGCAAGCTATGCTCCTGGCATTAAGTTCTCTGGCATCAATAGCGCTAATGACGACAGCGACAAGGTTGCTGTTGCTGTTTACGCAATCAATGCTAGCACCAGCGATGCTTACGTTATGGAGCAGATCGCTGGCCAGCTGGATAGCTACCTGAGCAAGCTGCCCACTAGTGGCGACTTCGATGCTGACCGCGTTGCTAACTGCAACTACACCTACAGCGTCTCTGCTAGCGTCACTACTCGTACCGTGAACTTCGCAGGTGTTGACACCGGTGTGAAGTACGTTGCAGTTGCTCTGACCAAGACTGTTGCCGAGAAGGGCTAATCCGAGCTCTATCTAAAAAATAATACTTATAACACCCCCGGCAGCACCATGGCCAGGAGTGATGTAAGGGATCTTGGGCAAGAGACCGCCTGAGATTCGGGTAAATAACCCATCCGATGTGGCGACAAAGGGGAATGTCTAACCAATATTCCTTCTGTTGTTGATCGCACCAAAACAAAAGAACTTTTGCGTCACGAAAGATAGGGTCCCTCTGCGAGGGCCGGCTCTCACGAGCTGGCCCTCGCATTGTTTGTTATGAGGGAAACGTACAGAATAGAGAATGTACCCTGTGTCTAGAGCCCCGCCAGGGCGGCGGCACAGCCGCGGGGGAAGTAAAAATCCCCGCTCCTTTTGCAGGAACGGGGAGTTGTGATTTTATAGAGCTTTTCTGCGGGTCAGAAAATCAGGCGATGAGGCAGTTTGCATCGTACCGGGGCACAGCCCCAAACGCCGGGAACGAGCCTAAACGTAACGGCTCCGCGGAACTGCCGGAGACCCGGAAAGTGTATGGTACCCAGTAAAGCTTTTTGCCAAGCTTTTTCTCGAAAAAGCGGGAGGTTATTGGAAGGCGCCGGTGATGCTGCTGATGAAACCGCCGGTGCCGGATGTGCCGCGGGCCACCTGAATGCGGAAATTAAAGGCGGGGCTTTTCTCCGCATCCTTGTTGTCAAACAGGATGTTGTGGCCTTCCCGGACGGCGGCGGTGGCGTCCTGCCAGACGGGTTCGGGGTCCAGGGCGTTGTTGGTGACCTCCACCCTGTAATCGGCGTCGGCCGGGATGGTTCCGCCCACCGTGAGGGCGGCCACCGAAATGGGCGAGGATGCCACTATGGGCTGGACCATGGTCAGGCTGGCCGAAGTGGCCGCCCGGGTAAACAGCAGGGACAGGGAACTGGAGGCCATCCCGTCGCTGGCGGTGACTTTCAGGGTGTGAGAGCCGTTGGCCAGCTGCAGAAAGGTTTTGCTGTCGTTGACGGCGCCGAAATGCTGCGGCGCGCCGGAGGCCGCCGTCAGGGTGCGGGTGGTCTGGGTGTCCAGCTGTTCGGTCAGGGTGACGTCGGCGCCCTCGGGATCGGTGGCGGTGTATTCCAGCACAAAGGGCGTATTACGGATGCCCAGATTGGTGCCGTTGGTCCCGCTGGGACTGGTGATGGTGGGGGCGGTATTGGGCTGGAGGTTGCCGCTGTCGTCCACCAGCAGCGAGGAGGGGAGGATAAGGATCGGCCGGATGCCGTAGCTGCTGGATGCTTCACGGTAGGTACAGTCGCCCGAGGTGCTGGAAACAATCCAGACGCTTTTGCTCTCCTCGGCGTAGGGCGAACGGGTCCAGTACCAGGTGGGGGTGCCGTTCAGGCTGGCGATGCGGCGGGTGTCGGCGGTGCTGAACCCCTCAAAGTATTTCAGGCACTTGCCGTCGGCGGTCATGCCGGTTTTGTCCTCGGAGGTCCAGCCCAGCTCGTAGGCCGAGAGCAGAAAAATCCGGGTTTCCAGGCCGTCGGCGGCGCTGTGAAGGACGGCGTCCTCCAGATAGGGGATTTTCACCGTCTTGACCTGGGCCTGGACGGTGCTGTCCAGAAGGGGCAGAAAATTCTCGTTCAGCCAGGTATGGATGCCTGAGGACCCGTACTTGTTGGAGCTGCCCCAGAGCCGTTTGGTGTGCAGGTCTTTCATCATCAGCCAGGTGCCGTCGCAGCTGGCGTCGTAGAGGGCGGAATCGGGGTTGCCCTGGTGCACAATGATGAATTCCTGGGCGGTGCCGTCTACCTTTAAAGAAATGGTGCTGCCCACAGAGAGGGCAGACAGAATGGATGCCATAGCAGAAACTCCTCCTTTCAGAATTCGATGCGGGCTTCATCGGCGTTCCAGATGCCGGTGACCGTCAGGTTGTCCAGGGTGCGCAGATCCGCCGTAAAGGCGTGCTCGGTCACAATGGTGTCGTATTTCAGCTCCAGAGTTTCCACCCGCTGGCTCAGGCTCTCCATGCTCTGTTTCAGAGCATCCAGGGCGGCGGTGTGGGCGGCGCCCAGGGTGGAGCGGGCCGCAGCCCGGTCCTCGTCGGTCCAGGCGGCCCCCTCCCAGAGGGTGGCCAGGGCCAGCTTGACCGCCAGAGGCACCAGACTGGGAGTCAGGGGCGCCCAGCCGTTCTCCATGGCAGCCAGCTGCTGGCTGGTGGCGGGGGTCAGGCGGAGTTCGCCCTGGGCGGTGAGGGTCAGGCCATAGCCGGACCCCAGTTTGATGGGACCGGCCTCCTGGGCGGTGGGCTTGTCGGTACGGCGGACAAAGCTGGTGAGGTCGGATTCGGGGATGGTCTCGGTGGTGACGTCGCCGGTCTCGCTGTCGATGGCCTGGATGCGCAGCAGGCACCCGGCGGCAGGGGCGGCGGGCAGGGGCAGGGCTCCCACGTCGCCGGCGTCCAGCTGAACCCGTCCGCCCTTGCCGTTGACGCTGATAACAGAGCCCTCCCCGGGGGCGACGGCTTCCGCCCGCTGGGCGGCTGCCTCGGCCCGGTCGGCGCTGGCACTGGCCGCCTGGGCCTGGGCGGCGGCCGCCTCAACCTGTTCGCCTGCGGCGGACACAGAGGCCTCGGCCTGCCCGGCGGCATCGCCGGCTTTCTGGGCGCTCTGGGCCGCGGCCTGGGAGAAGTTTTGGGCCTCCTCGGCGCTGGCCATGACCTGGGCCACGAACTGTTCGTACAGGGAGGAAGAAGGCGGCTCGGCGTCGCCGTCGGTGGGGAGGGTTTCCCAGGTGTCGTAGCTGCCGGGCTGGGTGTAGGCGGTGTAGCCTGCGCCGTCGGTGGCGGTGAGCATCCACCGGCCCGACCGGGCCGCCGTCAGCCGCCGGTCCACCTTCACCTGGCCGGAGCCGTCCAGCAGCAGGGGAGCCGGCAGGGCGCCGTCGGCCTGTTCAATGTGGAGGGAAACGCTCTTGCCGGCCCATTCCTCCGGCAGGGTGAAGGCCAGGGTATCCACCCCTTCGGCGTTCTGGCTGCCCAGATGGAGCCGCGCGGGGCAGGGGATGAAATCGGTACAGCCCGAGAGCTGCCGGACTGTGATCTCAATGTGCATCATGTTGGGTGTGATCCTTCCTTTCCCGGGGCGCGGCGGGCGCGCCCCGCTTGGTGGGTGTTGAGGGGGAGAAGAACCGGCCGGTCCGAAATCGCCGCCCGCTGGTTTCGGAGGAGGAAAACCGGGCGGAATACAGCCGGCCTGCCCCTATTGTAACGGCCCGCCGCCCGGAGGGACAGCGTGTCCTTTTGGCGGGCAAAAGCTGCGCGAAAAAGTGGATTTTTTTGCCGCTGGCAGGGCCTCCCATGGGAAAAATTGCATCCAAATGGAAAAATAAATGTTAAATTTCTGTTACAGTATTGCGGGGGCTTTTCGATCGAAAATCGGAGGATGGAGACGGAAAAACCAAAGTTGTGAGAAAAAGATTGTATAAATTGCACGAAAAAGAACGTCAAAAAACTAACGATTTGCCGATGGCCGATTTGACAAATCGCGGCTCGTCTGCTAAGATAGGACAGCTGCCTTGATGTGTCCAACGCACGATGCAGCGAATAAAACAGACAAAGAGAGATGTTAAGCGCCGTCCTTTTGGCGGCGGCGCCCGGCGGCGTTCCGGGACATTAAACCGGCCAACAGCGGGCGGAGGAAGCAGCCCGCAAACAAAGCCAAACTGTAAAAAGAGAGGAGTTGTTTCGTATCACTTCCGAATGTAAGCGTGAAAAGAGACCGACGGCCCGTCACCGTATGTTTGCCCTGGGCATCCTGAGCCTCGGCCTTGCACTGACGCTGATCCTGACCACGGTCAGCATCCGCGTAACCTATGTAACCGATTCCAATGGAGCCAGCCAGCTGCTTCTGACCAGCGAGAGCGACCCCACCCGTCTGATGAGCCTCTCCGGCATCGAAGCCGCCGAGGGCGACCGCGTCTACTATACCGCTTTCGGCGACAGCCTGGCGACCCTGAATATTGAGCGTGCCTTCACCGTCACCGTGGAGGCCGATGGACAGGAGATCCCTGTCAAAATGGTCTACGGTACCGTGGCCGAAGCCCTGGAAAAGGCCGGCATCACCCTGGGACCCGATGACTACACCGTCCCCGAGCAGGATTCCCTGGTGGGCATCGGCAGCCGCATTGAGGTCCACCGTGTCCGCTATGAGGAGACAGTGGAGTACCAGACCATCCCCTACGAGACCGAGTACGTCTACACCAGCCTGTACTTCCGTGACACCGACCGTGTCACCACCATCCAGGCCGGCTCCAACGGCCAGTGCGCCATCACCACCCGCCATCGCTGGGTGGACGGCGAGCTGGAGAACAGCATCGTCACCGACGTGACCACCACTGTGGAGCCCCAGGACGCCCTGCTCAAGACCTATGGCGCAGGTGCGCCCGTCTCTCCCGTCACCGGCCCCGACGGCACCACCAACCCGCCCTCCAGCTACAGCAAAGTGCTGAACGGCAAGGCCACCGGCTATTATTCCCGCACCGGCAATGGTGCTTCGGGCCTGGGCCTGGGCTACGGCACCGTGGCCGTGGACCCCGATGTGATCCCCTACGGCACCCTGCTGTATATCACTTCCACCGACGGCCGGTTTGTCTACGGCTATGCGGTGGCCACCGACACCGGCATCGCCCTGCAGGACGGCCACGTCCTGGTGGACCTGTTCTATGAGACGTACGCTGAGTCGGTCATCAACGGCGCCATCAATGTCAACGTCTACGTCGTTGGCTGAAGCTTCTGAATAAATATTCCATAAAAACCCTGTTCCTTTTTTGTGAAAAGAGGAACGGGGTTTTTCGCGTTTGGGGAAAAGCTATGTCAGGTTTGCATAGAAAAAAAGTCAAAATTTGTGCTATCTGTCTATTTCCGGTTTTTTCAGCGAAAAGATTATGGCGGATTTTATGAAAAAGGCCTTGAAAAATCCCCTTGAATTATTTAATATAGTAATGTAGAGACAACCGGGGCCCTGAACTGCGCCGCAGCAGGGCCTGTGGAGTTTTACAGAAAATGCGGGCTGGCGTCAGTCTGCGCCAGGGAGGAGCTGCACATATTATGAAACAGACCGATGAATTGAAACAGACCACTGAACAGATGATCCAGGCAGCGGAGAAACCGGCGGCAGAAAAGCCGGCCGAGGAGACAGCGCGCAACCCGGAGGACGATCTGCCGGTCTATCTGTATAAGCAAGGCAACAACTACGAGGCCCAGCGCTTCTTTGGCTCGCACCTGACCGAACAGGGCGGCGAAAAGGGCGTTCTTTTCCGCGTGTGGGCGCCCCACGCCACCGCTGTGAGCGTGGTGGGCGACTTCAACAGCTGGAAGCCGGGCAGCCACCCCATGAAAAAGACCGACGGCGCCTCCATCTGGGAGCTGTTTATCCCCGGGATGAAGGAATTCGACGTCTATAAATATTGCGTCACCACCCGGGCCGGGGATCTGGTCTTTAAGGCCGACCCCTACGCCCTCCACGCCGAGACCCGGCCCTCCAACGGCAGCAAGGTCTATGACCTGTCCGGCTTCGGCTGGACCGACAACGAGTGGATGGACGCCCAGAAGGCCAAAGACAGCATCAATGGCCCCATGAACATCTACGAGATGCACGCCGGCAGCTGGAAGATGAAACAGGATGGGGAGAACTACATCTCCTACAACTACTCCGAGCTGGCCGACCTGCTGATCCCCTACCTGACCGACATGGGCTACACCCATGTGGAGCTGCTGCCCATCATGGAGTATCCCTTCGACGGCAGCTGGGGCTATCAGGTGAGCGGTTATTTCGCACCCACCAGCCGCTACGGCACCCCCAAGGACCTGATGGCCTTTGTGGACAAGATGCACAGAGCCGGCATCGGCGTCATCATGGACTGGGTGCCCGCCCACTTCCCCAAAGACCAGTTCGGCCTGTACATGTTTGACGGCGAACCCTGCTATGAGGACCCCAACCCCCGCCGCGGCGAGCACAAAGAGTGGGGCACCATGGTCTTCAACTTCGGCATGAAGGAAGTCCAGAGCTTCCTGATCTCCAGCGCCCTGTACTGGCTGGAGCAGTATCATATCGACGGCCTGCGGGTGGACGCGGTGGCGTCCATGCTGTACCTGGACTACAACCGCCGGGACGGCGAGTGGGAGCAGAACGTCAACGGCGGCAAGGAAAACCTGGAAGCCATTGAGTTCCTGCGCAAGCTCAACACCGCCATCCTGACCCGTCACCCCGAAAAATACATGATCGCAGAGGAGTCCACGGCCTGGCCCAACGTCACCAAGCCCGCCGCGGACGGCGGCCTCGGCTTCAACTTCAAGTGGAACATGGGCTGGATGAACGACATGCTCAGCTACATGAAGACCGATCCCCTGTTCCGCTCCTACAACCACAACAAGGTGACTTTCAGCTTCTTCTACGCATTCAGCGAGAATTTTGTGCTGCCCATCAGCCACGACGAGGTGGTCCACGGCAAGTGCAGCCTCATCAACAAGATGCCGGGCGAGTACGACGACAAGTTCGCCAACCTGCGCACCTTCTACGGCTACATGATGGCGCACCCCGGCAAAAAGCTGCTGTTCATGGGCCAGGAGTTCGGCCAGTTCAACGAGTGGTACGAGGCACGGCCTCTGGACTGGATGCTGCTGGACTACGACAAGCACAAGGAGCTGCAGAATTACGTCAAGACCCTCAACCAGTTCTACAAGAACACCCCCGCTTTCTGGCAGGTGGACTACAGCTGGGAGGGCTTCCAGTGGATTGTCCCGGACGACTATCAGCAGAGCATCGTGGCTTTCCTGCGCAAGGACGCCGCGGGCAAGCAGATCCTGATCGTCTGCAACTTCACCCCCATCCTGCGTGAGGGCTACATCATGGGCGCGCCGGTGTCCGGCAGCTACAAGGAGATCCTCAACAGCGACGATGCGGCATTCGGCGGCTCGGGCCAGCACCACAACAAGAATATCCGCTCCAAGAAGGTTCCGATGCACGGATTTGACCAGAGCATCACCCTCACCCTGCCTCCTCTGAGCACCCTCTACTTCGAGGTGCCCGCCAAGAAGGAGACCAAGCCCAAGACCACCCGCACCACCAAGGCCGCGGCGGAAAAGGGCGAGGAAAAGACCACCGCCAAAAAGACCACTACCCGCAAGACGGCCGCCGCCGGTGAGAAAAAGACCACCACCCGGCGCACCACCAAGTCCAAGGTAGAGAAGGGCGCGCCCGCCAAGGAAACCAAGGCGGAAAAGGCTGAAAAAGAGGCCAAGGCTGAGAAGAAGCCCGCCGCCAAGCGCACCCGCAAGCCGAAGGCGGAGAAGGCTGCCGAAGAATAAGGCGGCCAGCCCGGCCGCCAGGCTCCGGGCCTGAGAGGCTGGTTCTGAATTGTTGATTTTCGCCCCTGACCGACAGGGGCGCAAAGCAAAAGGGGAGAATAAAGTTATGGCAAAAGAAATCGTGGCAATGATCCTTGCCGGCGGACGTGGCTCGCGTTTGTACGCGCTGACACAGAAAACGGCAAAACCTGCGGTGTCCTTCGGCGGCAAGTACCGCATCGTGGACTTCCCGCTGTCCAACTGCGTCAATTCCCGCATCGATACCGTCGGTATCGCAACTCAGTATCAGCCCCAGAAGCTGAATGAGTACATCGGCAACGGCCAGCCCTGGGACCTGGACCGCCTGTACGGCGGCGTCCACACCCTGCCTCCGTACGAGCAGGCCAAGGGCACCGACTGGTACAAGGGCACCGCCAACGCCATCTACCAGAACATCAGCTTCATCGAGACCTATGATCCCAAGTACGTCATCATCCTGTCCGGCGACCAGATCTGCAAGCAGGATTATGCCGACTTCCTGCGCTTCCACAAGGAAAAGGGCGCCGACTTCTCGGTGGCCGTCATGGAAGTGGACTGGAAGGAAGCTTCCCGCTTCGGCCTGATGGTGGCGGGCGAGGACGACCGCATCACCGAGTTCCAGGAGAAGCCCCCCGTACCCAAGTCCAACCTGGCTTCCATGGGCATTTACATCTTCAACTGGGATATCCTGAAGAAGTACCTGGAGGAGGACGAAGCTGACCCCAACTCCAAGAACGACTTCGGCATGAACATCATTCCCGCCCTGCTGCGCGACGGCCGCAAGATGTACGCCTACCACTTCAAGGGTTACTGGCGTGACGTCGGCACCATCGACAGCCTGTGGGAAGCCAACATGGAGGTCCTGGACCCCGAGAACTCCGGCATCGACGTGTTCGATGAGGAGTGGAAGATCTACAGCCGCAACCCCGTCCTGCCCGCCCAGAAGATCGGTCCCCGCGCCGTGGTGCAGGATTCCCTCATCACCGAGGGCTGCCGCATCTATGGCAACGTCACCCACTCTGTGCTGTCGGCCGGCGTCATCGTCGAGGACGGCGCTACCGTTGAGGATGCAGTCCTGATGGACGGCGTCGTGGTCAAGGCCGGCGCTGTGGTCAAGCGCTGCATCCTGGCAGAGGATGTCGTGGTGGGCGCAGGCGCCAAGATTGGCGGCGACGGCCCCATCGCACACGTGGGCACCGGCCTCACCGTCGGCGCCGGCGCAGTCGTCAAAGAGGGCGCCAAAGTATTTGATTCGGTCAAGGAGGGCGAGGAAGTATGCTGAGCCAGAACAACAATGCGTTGGGCATTATTTTCCCCAACAGCTATGATAACACCGTACCCGAGCTGGTGACGGAGCGCACCATGGCGTCCATCCCCTTCGCGGGACGGTACCGCATGGTGGACTTCATGCTCTCCAGTATGTCCAACTGCGGCATCACCAATGTTTCCATCGTGGTGCGCAAGAACTACCACTCCCTGATGGACCATCTGGGCACCGGCCGTGAGTGGGATATGGCCCGCCGTCACGGCGGCCTGAACATCGTGCCTCCCTTCGCTGAGAAGGGCGTCCGGATTTATTCCGGCCGCGTCGAGGCTCTGGCCTCCATCCTGGGCTTCCTGGAGCACCAGAAGGAGCGCTATGTGGTCATGTGCGACGCCAACATCGCCGTGAACTTTGACTTCAACGCCCTGCTGGCTGCTCACCAGGCCAGCGGCGCCGACGTCACCGTCGCCTACCAGAAGACCGAGATCCCCGAGGGCCGCAAGGATGACAACTACACCCTGACCATCGACGGCGACGGCCGCGTCACCGAGCTGCTGCTGAACGATTACCGCCCCGGCATCCAGAATCTGGACCTGAACATCTACGTCCTGGAGCGTGAGACCCTGATCCGCCTGGTGAAGGACGCCACCTCCCGCGGCCTGATCTACTTCGAGCGGGACATCCTGGCCCACAACGTCAACATCCTGAACGTCCAGGCCATGGAGTACACCGGCTATGTCGCCCACATCTGCGACATGAAGAGCTATTTCGACGAGAACATGAAGCTGCTGGATGAGAAGAATCTGGACGCTCTGTTCCCCAAGAACAGCCCCGTTTACACCAAGATCCGCGACGACAACCCCACCCGGTATGTCTCCGGCTCCAAGGTGAGCAACTCCCTGCTGGCCGACGGCTGCACCATCGAGGGCACCGTGGAGAACTGTGTTCTGTTCCGCGGCGTCAAGATCAAGAAGGGTGCTGTGGTCCGCAACTGCGTCCTGATGCAGGACACCGTGGTCGAGAAAGACGTGGAGATGGAGTACGTCGTCACCGACAAGAACGTCAAGATCACGGCTGGCAAGAAGCTGTCCGGCACCGGCAGCTTCCCGGTTTACGTTCAGAAGAACCACATGGTCTGAGCGGCCGCCACCCAAAATGAAGGAGGGAACACCCCTATGAGAATTCTGTATGCTTCGTCGGAGGCTACGCCCTTCGCCAAGTCCGGCGGTCTGGCTGACGTGGCGGGCGCCCTGCCCAAGGCCCTTGTCCGGGATGGCGTGGACGCCCGCGTGATTATGCCGCTGTACGGCGATCTGGGCTTCCGTGATCATCTGGAGTACGTCACCAACTATTCTGTTCCTGTGGGCTGGCGCAGCCAGTACTGCGGCCTGTTCAAGGCAGAGTGGGACGGCGTGACCTACTACTTCCTGGACAACGAATATTATTTCAAGCGCCGCGGCCTGTACGGCTTCTACGATGACGGCGAGCGGTTCGCATTCTTCTCCCGCGCGGTGCTGGAGACCCTGTTCTATCTGGACTTCACCCCCGACATCATCAACTGCAACGACTGGCAGACGGCTCTGGTGCCCGTGTACCTGAACCTGTACTACCGTCACCTGGATAAGTTCAACCGGATCAAGACCATCTTCACCATCCACAACATCGCCTATCAGGGCAAGTATGGTCTGGACATCCTGGAGGACACCTGCGGCATTGGCCGTCGGGATCAGCACATTGTGGAGTACGACGGTTGCGCCAACTTCATGAAGGGCGCCTTCGAGACCGCCGACAAGATCACCACCGTCAGCCCCACCTACGCACAGGAGATTCTGGACCCCTGGTTCAGCTATGGTCTGGACGCTCTGCTGCGGGAGAAGCAGTATAAGCTGTGCGGCATCCTGAACGGCATCGATCAGGACGCCAACAACCCCGCCACCGATCCCTCCATCCCCTACAACTACAGCACCGCCAACTTCCGCGAGGGCAAGGCGGCCTGTAAGGCAGCCCTGCAGGATCAGTTCGGCCTGCACAAGGACGGCAGCCCCGTCTTTGCCATGGTCAGCCGTCTGGTGGGTATGAAGGGCTTCGACCTGGTCCAGAGCATCGCCGATGGCCTGGTGGATCTGGGCATCGAGCTGGTCATCCTGGGCACCGGCGAGAGCCAGTATGAGGGCTTCTTCTCGGATCTGGCCGCCCGCCGTCCCGGCCGTGTAGGCGTGTACATCGGCTTCAACAGCGCCCTGGCACAGCAGATCTACGCTGGCGCAGACTGCTTCATGATGCCGTCCAAGAGCGAGCCCTGCGGCCTGGCCCAGATGGTGTCCTGCCGTTACGGCACCCCGCCCATCGTCCGCGAGACCGGCGGCCTGCGTGACTCCATCCACGACTCCAGCAAGGGCAGCGGCAACGGCTTCACCTTTGCCGGCTACAGCGCTCATGAGCTGTACGACGCATGCTGCCGCGCCAACGCCGCCTACTACGACAAGGAGAACTGGGAGCACCTGGTGGAGTACGCCATGAACTGCGACTTCAGCTGGAGCGTCTCGGCCAAGAGCTACGAGGGCCTCTACAACGAGACCGCCAACCTTTGGTAATGTCTTTTTGGGCGGACAGAAGGCGGGCCCCTGCATCCTCTCGGAGATCCCTTTTCAGGGAGAGACAGCATGCAGCCGCTGAGAACCCGGCAGGGGAACGCATCTGACCGCGCACCAACATAAAAAGCCCGCCGTTCCGAAAGGAGCGGCGGGTTTTTGCGTGTTCAAAGGGGTTATTTGCGGCGAATGGCCACGGCGTACATCCCCTGGGCCTGGTGGCAGGCCTCCACCAGGGCTTTGGGCTGGGGACATACCCCGTGGTTGTGCCAGGGGTCGTTGAACCAGTAGTTTTCCTCGTCGTAGCCCACCAGCAGCAGGCAGTGTTCGTTCAGCTTCCAGTCAAAGACTTCGCCGTTGGGCAGACGCCACCGGTCCACTCCGGGCACCGGCTGAAAGTCCAGGGTGGCCCAGAACACCACCGGCAGCCCGGCGTCGATGTACCGGGCGCAGAGCTCGGCGGCGGTGCGGCCGGTCTCGTCCACCACTTCCAGGCTGTCCGACGCGCCGGCGGCGTCCAGCGCGCTCTGGAGGGCCTGGCAGATGCAGGGGGCGTAGCAGCCGTAGCCGGTGTGGTCGTGGGGGTCGCCGGGATAGACGTAGTGGGGGTCGGGACCCCAGAGTTCCCCGTCCTGCTCCCAGAAGGGGGCGTGGGGCAGGTCCCGCTGGATGAAGGTGTCGGGGTCTACCGAGACCCCCACAGCCCCCAGGGCCATCACGGCGCTGATGCTCTCGCAGCCGTTGACCCAGCGCTGGGTCTGGTCGATGTAGGGGGCACAGACAATCTTTTTCATGCAAATTCCTCCTGAGGCGTGGGATAGACTGTCAAAACGGAACGTTTTGTGGTATGATTACAGGTAGAATATACAGCGGCTTTACCTTTGGGTAACAAAAGCGCTGGGACCAGTATACTACAAAGCGGTCTGCTGCGCCAGACCACGCAGGGAGGTACATGATGAACAGTCTGATTATCGGCATTGCGGGTGGTTCGGGCAGCGGCAAAACGACCCTGGCCCTTCGCCTGAAAGCACGGTTTGGGGAGGAAGAAGTGCGGCTGATCCCTCACGACAGCTACTACAAGCGCCACGACGAACTGCCCTATGAAAAGCGGTGCCTGCTGAACTACGACCACCCCGACGCCTTCGACAACGACCTTCTGGTTCATCACCTGAAGGAGCTGAAGGCAGGCCGGGCCATCGACTGCCCGGTCTACGACTATTCGATTCACAACCGGTCGGACGAGGTGCGGCACATTGAGCCGGCGCCGGTCCTGATTGTGGAGGGGATTCTGCCCTTTACTGAGCCGGCCCTGCTGGAGCTGTTTGACTACAAGATTTTTGTGGACACCGACGCCGACGAGCGGATTCTTCGCCGCATCCTGCGGGATGTAAAGGAGCGGGGCCGCTCTCTGGACAGCGTCATCACCCAGTACCTCACCACCGTCAAGCCCATGCACGAGGCTTTTGTAGAGCCCAGCAAGCGCACCGCCGACATCATTGTCCCCAACGGCGGTGAGAACGGCCCCGCCCTCGAAATGCTGGTCCATCACATCCGCAGCCTCATCCAGCAGTCCCGCACCCTCTGACCTACTTTTCTGGAAGAAAAGTAGGCAAAAGACTTTTCACTGGGTACCATGCACTCTCCGGGTCTCCGGCAGTTCCGCGGGGCCGTTACGCTCTGGCTCGCTCCCGGCGTTTGTGCCTGCGGCACGGTACGATGCAAAGTCTATCGTAAACCGATTGGCAAACACAGCAACCGCGTCCAGTGGACGAAACAGGGAGCCGCCGTTGGCAACGTAGGCGAGGTGCTGCCCGCGGCAGAAACAGCCGAGCCGGAGTTGGGGCCGTGGTCTGTCTTTTGCGAGAGCGCGGCGACGCTCGAAGCAAAAGCAGGGCACCACAACCCGGAGCAGCGCTCCAATTTTCACAAGAGCATTCATACCCGCAGAGAAAATTGGCTAAGCACAAGAGGGTTCACCTGGTACCGCGGACTGCTGTGGTCCTCACAAGGCCCTGCCGGCGGCGAGGTTTCAGCCGCTTTGGGAGGTTCCCGGGCTGCGCCCCGGCGAGTCCGACGTTCTACCAGGCCCTACAGATGAAACCGCCACAGAAGGACCAAATAAAAACCCAAATCCCCGTTCCTGTTCATTGCAGGGGCGGGGATTTGATATTTTATGAAACTCTGTTGCGGGTCAGAAAACCAGGTTTTGAGGCAGTTCGCATCGTACCGGAGCGCAGCTCCGAACGTAACGAACGAGCCGGAGCGGAACGGCCCCGCGGAAGTGTCGGAGACCCGGAAACTGTATGGTACACAGTGAAGCTTTTTCACGAAAAAGCCGGGAAACCTATTTGTCAAGTGGGATTTTGATTGTGAAAATAGCCAAGAATCTTTGCCGCAAATGTGCTTTTTGCCAATTTTAGGGTTTGGATACAAGTTTTTCTTGCAAAAAGACACAAATGCTGTATGATAAATGTATACAAGCTCTGCTGCGCGTATGCCAAATGAAAGCGGCAGCAGGGAAGATGCAAGGCCTGCATCAGGCAGGCGGCAAGGAGGAATTAAGGAATGAGGAAGCAGAGAGCACCGCGCCGTGGGCGCGGGCGTCGGCTGGCCGCGGCACTGCTGGCGGCAGCCATGATGGTCAGCGGGATGCCGTCCGCGCTGGCCGCTGCGCCGTCCAGTGCAGAGAACAGCGCGGACAAGAGTTGGACTTTCACCTATTTTGGTCCGTCCACCAGCGACAGCCTGAACACCGTCCAGGCGGATAACGGCATCAACGGCAACATTGTGATGACGTCCTGCACCTACAACGAGGATGGCACCATCAACAAGAAGGGCGGCAAGTTTGTTTCGTCCGATCCTGCCGACGGCATCAGCCTCTATTACACCACCATTGACCCCAGCAAGGAGAATTTCTACCTCCAGGCCGATGTCACCATCGACTACGTCAACCCCACTCCCGACGGACAGGAGGGTTTTGCCCTGATGATCCGGGACGCCATCGGCAAAACCGGCGAATCCGCCAGCTTTGAGTCCAATCTGGTGTCGGTCACCGGCACCAAACTGCCCTACGACGCCATGAACGGTTCCAGCGAGACCAAGGACATGGTGGGCGTCCGCAGCTATACCGGCATCAGCGACCCTTCCAGCATCGACAGCGACGCCCTCAAGGTTTACCGTCAGGGCTTTGATCCCAACGGCGCCACCATCAAGCAGGGGGACACCTACCGCGTCAGCCTGGAAAAAACCGATTACGCCTACATCGTGACCCAGTATGCCATCAATGCCGACGGCACCACCGGCAGCGTTCTGGGCCAGCATACCCTCTACATCCCCGCCAAGGACCCCAACGCCGAGAGCGTTTCGGCCTACAGCGAGCTGAATGATCCCATGATGGTGCAGGACAAGACCGCTTATGTGGGCTTTGCAGCAGCCCGGGGTATGAATGTGACCTATTCCAACATCACCTTCACCACCAGCGCCTGGAACGCCAATGGCTGGCATCCCCAGGAGGCGGAGAAGGTTCCCACCGACTACCAGATCACCAGTCCGGCCACCGCCGCCGAGACCAGCTACACCCTGGTGTTCAAGGCCAACGCCAACGGCACCGCCAACGTGTACCAGGACGGCGTCCTGCTGGAGCAGGGCCTGGCCGTCACCGCCAACACCGATCTGGCCCGGACTTACCCCATCGCCGGGACCACTACCTTCCGGGTGGAGTTTACCCCCGACCCGGCCTATAAAATTTCGGCCTTTGAGGTGCTGGACAGCTACGACACCGCCTCGATCGAAAAGACGGTCAGCGTCCGCACCGTGGGCAACGGCAGCACCGTCTACGTCACCCCCGCCGGCCAGAGCACCAACGGCGGCTCCAGCTATGAGGACGCCGTGGACCTGCAGACCGCTCTGGATTACGCCGCCGCAGGCCAGACCATTCTGCTGCAGCCCGGCAGCTACGACCTGAGCGGCAAGCTGCTGAAGGTCTCCCGCGGCCGCAATGGCTCGGCCGAGCAGCCCATCACCCTGAAGGGCGACAACGGCTACGCCATCCTGGACTTTGGCCGCAGCGGCACCGGCTTTGAGCTGTGGGGCAATTATTGGAACGTCAGCTTTGTGAACGTCACCAATACCGCCGACGGTTCCAAGGGCATGCAGCTGTCCGGCAGCTGGTGCACCCTGGACCGGATGAACTTCTACAACAACGGCAATACCGGCCTGCAGGTGTCGGGCTCCTCGGCCGAGACCATTGCCCAGTGGCCCAGCTACAACACCATCCGCAACTGCTCTTCCATGAACAACGCTGACTCCCAGATGGAGGACGCCGACGGTTTCGCCGCCAAGCTCACCACCGGCGAGGGCAACGTCTTTGACGGCTGCATCGCCGCCTACAACGCCGACGACGGCTGGGACTTCTTCGCCAAGGTGGCCACCGGCTCCATCGGCGCCACCACCATCCGCAACTGTGTGGCCTACCGCAACGGCTGGATCAAGGTGACCCCCGACAGCACCGAGAAGGACTGGACCTTTGCCTCGGTTTCCTGCGACGCCAACGGCACCCTGACCATTGATTCCAAGGCCCAGCAGATGGATGCCGGCAACGGCAACGGCTTCAAGATGGGCGGCTCCAACATGGCGGGCGCCCACGTCCTGGAGAACTCTATCTCCTATGAGAACAAGGCCAAGGGCATCGACTCCAACTCGGGCCTGGACATCAAGGTCTACAACTCCACCAGCTTCAACAACGGCAGCTACAACGTGGCCCTGTACACCAGCGACAAGAACGCCGTCACCGGTTATGAGGCGGAGGGCGTCCTGTCCTTCCGCACCGACGGCAAGGACATCGGCGAGCAGCTCAGCCCCCAGGGCCAGTCCAGCACAGCTATTTATGGCCGGACCAACTATTATTGGGACACCGAGACCCAGTCCAGCCACAACACCTCTTCCTCCGAGACCAAGGTGTCCCGCTTCTGGTTCTGGAACCTGAACACCCGCTGTGAGCCCACCCGCAACGCCGACAGCTCCATCAATATGCACGGCCTGCTCCTGCTGAACCAGATCGGCAAGAGCTTTACCGGCGGCAATGCCGGCGCAGGCGGCGAGGCCTGGGGCCAGTCCGAGCCGGACAAGGCCACCATCTGGGTGGTGGGCGACTCCACCGTCTCGGGTTTTGAGGACGACTACTATCTGCCCCGCGAGGGCTACGGCGAGGAACTGGACAACTACCTCAACGCCAACGTCTACAATCTGGCGGTGTCGGGCGCGTCCAGCAAGGACTTCCTCACCATGGACAGCTACAAGACCCTGCTGGAGGGCAGCGACAAGGTCCCGGCCATGGGCACCGCCGCCGACACCCAGCAGTTCCTGCTGATCGGCTTCGGCCACAACGACGAAAAGACTGAGACCGCCCGCTACACCAACCCCAACGGCGACTACACCACCCCCGGCAGCTTTGCCAACAGCCTGTATGTGAATTACATCCAGCCGGCTCTGGCTGCCGGCGTCACCCCCATCGTCTGCACCCCCATTGTCCGCCTCACCGATGACAACACCACCGAGAGCTACAGCGGCGAGTCGGGCCATGTCACCCAGACGGTGGAGGCCTACGGCAACATCTTTGAGGGCGGCGACTACGCCCAGTCCATCCGTAATATGTGCGCCCAGCTGGGGATTCCCTGCATCGACCTGACCCAGCTCACCCGGGACCTGAACGTCAAAATGGGTGAGGACGCCCAGTGGATGCACGCCTTCACCGGCGCCAAGTATGCCGCCGACGGCGTCACCCTGGTCCCCACCGGCCTGGACAAGACCCACACCAACAGCTATGGCGCCAAGATGAACGCCTGGCTCATCGCCAACGCCGACAGTCCCCTGAAGGCCTACAGCCGCAACAAGTCCCAGCCCAGCTACAAGGCCGACTTTGCCGACGCTGCCAACCCCGACTATGAGGTCAGCAGCTACCAGGCCCCCGCCGCCGCCAGCACCCTCTGGCCCGCTTACACCGACGCCTCGGGCCGTGTGTGGAACGGCACGGTCTTTGGCGATGTGGGCGGTCAGGACAAGATCAGCGGCGGTGATTTCACCGCCCAGGTCAACGCCGACGGCTCCATCACCCTGAGTGTAGCCAACAACCGCGGCAAGATTGCCGGCAGCTCGGACGGCCTGATGATGTACTATGTCCAGCTCCCCGCCGGCACCACCTTCACCCTGTCGGCCACCGCCACCGTCCACAGCATGGCCGCCAACAACCAGGTGTCCTTCGGCCTGATGGCCCGGGATGACCTGTACATCGACACCTATGTTCCCGAGACCATGGGCGACTATGTGGCCGCCGGCACCCGGAACCAGGGCGCATTCAGCGGCTTTGGCCGCAAGAGCGGCGAACTGTACGATGGTCCCGCCGCCCAGAACGTCTACACCGCAGGGGATACGGTGGACCTGAAGATTGTGGGCACCGCCGACGGCTATACCGTCACCTACGGCGCCAATGCCCCGGCTTCGGCGGGCTTTGACTACCCCCTGACCGCGGTGGATTCCGATTACATCTATGTGGGCTTCTATGTCTCCCGCAACTGCAGCGTGACCTTCAGCAACGTCAGCCTGGAAGTCACCGGCTCGGCTGCGCCCGGCGCAGGCGCCGGCACCGGCACCGATGTGGCCGTCAATGTGCCCCGTCCCCTGACCATCCCCGAGAAGATTCTCCGCACCGTTCAGGGCTGGTTTGGCGTTCAGCCCCTCTGATTCCTGCCATCTCTTCCTGAGATAAACACAAAACACCCCATCCGCCTCCGTGCTCTGTGCGCGGGGCGGATGGGGCGTTTTTATGGGAAAAGGGTCAGGATGCGGCCTGCAAAGTTTCGCGCGGACAGGTTGCCGAAGAACGGTCGGAGGCGCTTCGGGGGACAATGCGCGCTTTGCGGCGGCGGGCGGCCTGACGTTCCGCCCGCTGTTCCATGGCCCAGAACCAGCGCATGGCATACACTGCGCCGAGGATGCAGGCGGCAGTCGCCGCCAGCCCGAGGGTGCCTTCTGCAAGGGCGCCCAGCGCCATCAGGATACCCAGGGCTGCTGCCAGAATGGAGCACTTCCAAAACATGCACTTCATATCCAAGATACCTCCTCAGCACAGATCCACAACCACGTGGACAACAGTAAGTTGTTCTTGCACTTTTATGATAAACCATAACTTGGTCGTTGTCAAGAGCAAATACAACTTTTATTTGATTTTTTTGGAAGATGCTCTTTACATGGACACTTTTTAGTTGTATAATAAAACCATCAATAACCGGCGCAATGCCGATGAGCAAAGGGGAGTTTTCCATGTCGTTTTCTGAGTTACTGAAACAGTGCCGCAAAAAGCAGGGGCTCAGCCAGGCCGAACTGGCTGCAAAACTGGGGGTGACCCAGCAGGCCGTGGGTAAATGGGAGAGCGGAAAATCTTCTCCCGACCCCTCCACCGTGGCGTGCATTGCCGGGATTCTGGGCACCACCGCCGACTATCTGCTGGGGCTGTACCGGCCCGCTGCTGCCCTCACCGAGACCGAGAGCCGGTTTTTCGGCGGCTACGCCGAGAGCCTCATCCCGGTGATCGGCACCGTCAAGGCCGGGTATGGCGCCCTGGCCTTTGAGGAGGACTACGGCAAAGAGTATGCCCGGGTGAAGGACCCGGCCAACTATTTCTATCTGGTGGTCCGCGGAGACAGCATGGAGCCCCGGATTCAGGACGGCGACCTGGCTCTGGTCCACCGCCAGGACACCCTGGAGAGCGGGGACCTGGGGGTCATCGTCTATGGAGATGAGGGCGAAGGCACCCTCAAGCGCTATATTCAGCGGGGAAACTGTGTGGTGCTGCAGCCCTTCAACCCCAATTACAGCGAGCTGGTGATCAAGGGCGAGGACCTGAACCAGCTGCACATTGCCGGACGGGTGGTGGAAACCAAGACCAAGTGGTGAGCCGCCCCGGTCAGGGGGAGTGAATCATGGAACAGTCGGTGATGGAAAAGCTGACCATCCTGGCGGACAGCGCCAAATACGATGTGGCCTGCACTTCCAGCGGCTCGGGCCGCCGGAGCGGGCCGGGAGGCCTGGGCAGCTGCTATGCGCCCGGATGCTGCCACGCCTTCACCGCCGATGGGCGGTGTGTCAGCCTGCTGAAGGTGTTGATGACCAACTGCTGTTCCTTTGACTGCGCCTACTGCGTCAACCGCCGCAGCAACGATGTGCCCCGGGCCACCTTCACCCCCAGGGAACTGGCCGACTTGACCATCGCCTTTTACCGCCGCAATTACATCGAAGGGTTGTTTTTGTCCAGCGCTGTGCTGGGCAGCGCCGACTATACCACCGAACGGATGATCGAGGTGCTGCGGCTTCTGCGGGAGGAGTATGGCTTTCACGGCTATATCCACGCCAAGGCCATCCCCGGCGCCAGCCCGGCCCTGATCCAGCGTCTGGGCTGCCTGGCGGACCGGCTCAGCGTCAACATTGAACTGCCCAGCGAGGGCAGCCTGAAACGTCTGGCCCCCGACAAGGGCCGCAGCGATATCCTGCGCCCCATGGGCCAGATTGCCGCCTCGGCCGCCGCCAGCCGGGAGGCCATGACCCTGTACCGCCATGCGCCGGCCTTTGCGCCGGCGGGCCAGAGCACCCAAATGATTGTGGGGGCCACCCCCGAGAATGACTACCAGATTCTCCGGCTCACCGAGGGCCTCTACCACAAATACAGCCTCAAGCGGGTCTTTTACTCGGCCTATATCCCGGTGACCGAGGACAGCCGCCTGCCTGCCCTGGACACCAAACCGCCCCTGGTCCGGGAGCACCGGCTGTACCAGGCCGACTGGCTGCTGCGGTTTTACCGGTTCCGGGCGGATGAGATTCTGGATGAGTCCAGCCCCTATTTCAGCCCCTATCTGGACCCCAAGTGCGGGTGGGCCATCCGTCACCTGGAATTGTTCCCGGTGGACGTCAACCGTGCCCCCTACGAAATGCTTCTGCGGGTGCCGGGCATCGGGGTCAAGAGCGCCCAGCGGATCCGCACCGCCCGCCGTCAGGGCTCTCTGGGTCTGGAGGAACTCAAGCGGATGGGCGTGGTCCTCAAGCGGGCTCAATATTTCATCACCTGCCGGGGCTTCACCGGGGCCCAGGGAGGCCGCGGCGCCGCCCGGCGGCAGCGGATCGCCCACGCCCTCATTGATCCCGGGGTATTCAACGCGGGCTGTGAACAGCTGAGCCTGTTCAGCGCGCCCGCCGTCCAGCAGCTGGCCGCCCAGGGCACCCCGCCTCAGCTGGCGGGCCGGCTGGTGAAAGAGGAGGCGGTCCGATGCCTGGTCAACGCCCTTTGAGGGAAGCGGATATTATCTACAGCTATGACGGCAGCCTGGCGGGCTTCTTCTGCTGTGTGTTTGAGAGTTTTGCCCGGCGGGAACTGCCCTTCGCCATCTGGGACCCCGAGGCGGAACAGCCCTCGCTCTGCCCGGTGCGGGATATCCTCACCGACCCTGAGCAGGCAGCCCGGGTCCGCCGCGGCATCCGGACCAAACTGGGCCCCGCCGCCGGCGAGAAGGTGGCCGTGGCGTTTTTGTCGGGGCAGGAGGACAAAGAACTGGTGCTGCTCCGGTTCCTGCACCATGCCTTTTCGGTGGGGCCGGGAGCCCTGCGCCAGCTGGGCCGCCCCGAAGTGGCCGCCGTCAACAACCTGGAGCGAAACGTCCAGTGGGAGGCGGAAAAACTCCGCGGCTTCGTCCGGTTTGAGGAGAGCGGCGGGATGCTGGGCGCGGTGATTCACCCCAAAAACCATGTTCTCCCCCTGCTGCGGCCCTTTTTCTGCGCCCGCATCGGCGGGGAGGACTTTTTGATTTATGACGCGTCCCACAGTGAGGTGCTGCTCCATCAGGGGGGCCAGACCCGGCTGGAAAAGCTGTCCGCGCCCCTGACTTTGCCGGCGCCGGACGCCGCCGAGGCCGAGTATCAGCGGCTGTGGAAACAGTTCTATGAGACCCTGGCCATTGCCAGCCGCCGGAACGAACGGGGCCGGATGAACCACTGTCCCAAGCGGTATTGGGCCGACATGACCGAACTGCGGGACCAGGTTTAAGGATTTGTCAACCCCGTCGGGTTGTGTTATACTGAACCCACCAAGACAACGGGAGGGCAGGCGAGATGAAAGAAATTCTGATACTGGGCGCGGGGGCGTCGGGCCTGGCGGCCGCCATCGGGGCGGCCCAGACCGGGGGCAAAGGGGTGCGGGTCACCCTGCTGGACCAGAACCCCGCCCCCGGCAAAAAGCTGCTGGCCACCGGCAACGGCCGCTGCAATCTGGACAACCAGGCCAGCGGCGACCCTCAGCGATATTTTACCGCCTCGCCCGGGGAGCTGGCGGTCCTGCTGGAAGGCATCGGCCGGGCGGACGTGCTGGGCTGGTTCCAGGAGCTGGGGCTGGTGACCCGGGCCGACGAGGAGGGCCGCCTCTATCCCTATTCCAATCAGGCCGCCGACCTCACCGGGCTGCTGCTGCGGTGGGTGGAGCGGCTGGGAATTTCCTGCCGCACCGGCTGCCGCATTCTGGAGCTGGGGCAGAAGGGCCGCCGCTATGCCGTCCAGGTGGAGGAAGGGGGCGCCAAGCGCCTCCTGACCGCCGACCGGGTCATCTGTGCGCTGGGCGGCAGCGCCGGGCCCCAGTTCGGCACCGGCGGCTTTGGGCCTGCCCTGGCCAAACGGTGCGGCGGGGCCTGTGAGCCCCTTTACCCCTGCCTAACCCCTCTGCGCTGCGGAGACCCGGCCCGGATGCAGAAGCTGTCGGGCCTGCGGGCCCGCGGCGTGGTCACCCTGCTGGACGGGGAAACCCCGCTGGCCCGGGAAGAAGGGGAAATCCAGTTCGCCAACTACGGCCTGTCGGGCATCTGCGTCATGCAGCTGTCGGGGCTTTTGGCGCCGGGGCGAGGTCCGGCCCGGCCGGTGCTGTCCCTGGACCTTTTCCCCCAACAGGAAGCCGATGCCCTGGCCGGATGGTTTGCCCGCCGCGCTGCCCATCTGCCCGACCCCGGCGCGTTCTGGCAGGGCCTGATGGACCAGCGGCTGGGAGAGGCCCTCTGGGCCGACGCAGGGCTGGCGGCCTCGCCCGACCGGGTTCCGGCGGCGGGCTGGCAGGCATTGGCCCGGGTCTGCAAGGGCTGGCGGTTTGAGCAGCCCACCCTCTGCGGCTGGAAACAGGCCCAGACCACCGGCGGCGGCCTCTCCTTGAAAGAGGTGGAGCCGGATTTCCAGCTCAAGGGATGCAGGGGCCTCTACTTTGTGGGAGAGACTCTGGACTGCGCCGGCAGCTGCGGCGGCTTTAATCTCCACTGGGCCTTTGGGTCCGGACTGGTGGCGGGCCGGTCGGCGGCAAAAAGCGAGACAACATAAAGAAAACCCGGCCAGACCGGCGGTGTGAACCGCTTGTCTGCCGGGTTTTTGCTTGTTCAAGATGGGATGAGGTGCGGGGAATTAGTCCTCGTCGTCCTGGTCTGCCTCTTCTTCCTCGTCGTCAGCGGCCAGGGGCTTCTTGTAGAAGATCTTGCACAGGACCGTGCTGATACCATACAGCAGGCACATGGGCAAGGCCACCATGGTCTGGGAGACGATGTCGGGCGGGGTGATGACCGCCGCCACAAAGAAGATCAGAACGATCATCACACCCCGTGCCTTCCGCATGAATTCAGGGCTGACAATGCCCATGCGGGACAGGATGATGACGACCAGGGGCATTTCAAACACTGCACCGAAGATCAAAAAGATGGTGATGCAGAAGCTGACGTAGCTTGCAATACTGGTGGTCTGAACGATGTAGTCTGCGCCTTCCAGGGTGCCCATGAAGTTGAGCATGAAGGGCAGCGAAATGAAGTAGGCGAACATGACGCCCACCACGAACAGGCCCAGGCCCATCACCAGAACCAGACCAAAGAAGAAGCTCTCGCTTTTCTTCAGGCCGGGTCTTGCAAAAGCATATACATGATAGGCGATGAAGGGGATGGTGACGACCAGTGCTGCGATCAGAGCCACGCGGAAATACTGGATCAGTTTTTCCTGGGGATCGATGGAGATGAAGTTGTACACTCCATCCGCCATGGCTGTCAGAAAGTTGATCAGCTGATCGGAAATGGTCAGGAAACCGACTGCCGCCACGATGTAGATGACCGCACAGATCACCACGCGATTGCGCAGTTCCTTCAGATGGCCGCTCAGGGTCATATTCCCTTCCGGGTCCATCGCCTTAGTGCCTTTTCTGTGCTTAATGTTCGTGGCCACAATTACTCCTCGTTGTTCTTGCTCTCGGTCTTGGTCTCAGCCTTCTTGGAGGCGTCCTCGTCCTCGTCGTCGATGCCTTCCTTGAAGCCCTTCATGGTCTGGCCGAACATCTTACCCAGCTTGGGCAGGTTCTTGGGTCCAAAGATGATCAGGACGACAATGAGGATCATAACTATTTCAGTGGTACCGATACGCATAATCTGTTACTCCTTTTTGCTTTCCGGGCTTTGGGCCCGTATCACTACTCTACACAGCCGCATTCTGCGGCCTGCTGCTTGGTTGGTGGACTGCCTCAGACCGGCGCAGCGGTCTTTTCGGGGTCAGCGGGGGCCTTGTCCGGGTCAGCCGGGGTTTCGGCAGCCTGGGCAGGGGCAGCGGCCTCGGCGGGCGCTGCGGCAGGGGCGGCTTCGGCGGCGGGAGCAGCTTCCGCAGTGGGTGCGGCGGCTGTCTCAGGGGCGGCGGGGGCGGCAGCCTCGACGGACTCCTCGCTCAGCTCCTCCAGCTCTTCCACCGGCTCCTCGACGGCGGCCTGGGCCTCAGCTTCCGCCTTGCTGGTCTTGCCGATGCCGGCAAAGCTCTTGGTCACGTCCTTGACGCTGTTGTCCAGGTCCTTCTTGATGTCGGTCAGGGGAGACATGGCCTCCTTGATGGGCTGCTGGATCTCGTTGAGGGGCTCGACGATGTTCTCCTGAATATCCTTGGACGCGGTGCTGGTGTACTTGCGCAGGTCGCGGAGCATCTTGCCCAGCTTGCGGGCGTATTCAGGCAGCTGATTCGGCCCGATGAATACGAACGCCACGATCACGATGACCACCAGCTCGGTAAATCCGATCTTCATGTTTTACACGATTCCTTTCCGTCTCCTTGCCGGCCGGAAACCGGCTGCTTTGACTGCGTTGATACGCCCTGCCTGTGCCGGCTGGGAACCCTCCCGGCGCCGGCCGAATTGCGGACAAAGCAAGTATAGCATATTCCGCGTGTCTTGACCAGATGTTTTTCTATGTTTTTCTCGGCTGACAGGTAAAATTTCTGCATAATGGGCGGAAAGCTCTGTTTTTTGCTTTGTATGCAGCTGGCAGGAAGTTCACTAATCTTGTACCAAAAAAATAGAGACGGATTATGAGGCGTGTATGAATTTTTTGTGAATAATAGAAAAAACGTCGTAACGGTGCGAGAAATGCCAAAAATGAGAAAAAACAGCGGAGAAATCTTGTTTTCTCCACATTGGAATATAAATACAAAATTATACAAAAAGACCGCAAGAGGGACAGGCCGCCGGGCCCCGCCTGTCCGGCGCAAAAAAGCCCCCGTCCGGCCGGGAGGCCGGGCAGGGGCGGGAAGGCATGGTGCAGGGGGTAACCAGCGGGGAAAAACGCCGCCTGCTATTACAAAAAGGAGTGTGGAGAGACGGCTCAGTTCAGCTTCAGGTCGCCTTCCTTGATCCAGCCCATCCGGCGCTCGATCTCGCAGAACAGAACGCTGAGGACGGCGGGCAGCACGAAGCAGAGCAGAAGCATCCCGATCCAGTCCCAGGAGGTGATAGCCGCCTTGGCTCCCGAGGCCAGATCGCTGACCCAGCCGGTGTACACACCGATGGGGCCCACCAGGCCGCAGGTGCCCATGCCCGAGGAGACGGCGGCGCCGTTCATCTCAAAGTGGAACAGACAGGTGGCCAGAGGTCCGGTGATGGCGCTGGCCAGGGTGGGTGCGATCCAGATGCGGGGATTGCGGACGATGTTGCCCATCTGGAGCATGCTGGTGCCCAGGCCCTGGCTCACCAGGCCGCCGACCCCGTTTTCGCGGTAGCTCATCACCGCAAAGCCCACCATCTGGGCGCAGCAGCCCGCCACCGCGGCGCCGCCGGCCAGACCGGTCAGGCCCAGGGCGGCGCAGATGGCCGCCGAGGAAATGGGCAGGGTCAGGGCCACGCCCACAATCACCGACACCAGAATGCCCATCACCAGGGGGGACTGCTCGGTGGCCCACATGATCAGGGTGCCCACCCGGTTGGCGGCCTCGCCGATGGGGGCTGCAATCAGCAGGGCCAGGGCCACGCCCGAAAAGATGGTCACCAGCGGGGTGACCAGAATGTCGATGCGGGTCTCTTTGCTGACGGCCTTGCCCAGCTCAGCCGCCACAATGGCGATGAGCAGCACCGCCAGAGGGCCGCCGGCGCCGCCCAGAGAGTTGGAGGCCCAGCCCACCGTCACCAGACTGAACAGCACCAGGTTGGGGGCGTGGAGGGCGCAGCCGATGGCGCAGGCCATGGCGGGACCGCTCATGGCCGAGGCGTATCCGCCAATGGTAATCAGCATCTCCACCCCCAGCTGCTGGCCCAGGGTGTTCAGGATGGTGCCCATCAGCAGGCTGGCAAACAGGCCCTGCGCCATGGCGCCCAGCGCCTCAATCAGGTAGCGCTGAGGGGTGATGATAATATCTTTGCGTTTTAAGAAATCTTTCACATTTTCCATCTTCCTACCGCCTTTCCGGTCCAAGGGCCGGCCTCCGGCCCGCAAATGTTCTGCATCAGATGGCCCATAGTATATCATACAGGTGTCAAGACAACAAGATGCCGCCGGAAAATTGGGCGATATGCCAGAAATTGCCGGAAAAACGTGCAATAATTCTGTCTCCGGAAGCGTTTTACTCCCAGTGAGCCTCTGTCTTGTGAAACCCGGCCGGCAGCCGGGACGCTCCCGGGAGCGTCCGGCGGACCCCTTTAAAGATTGACGGCAGAGCGCATTCTGGTGTATACTTAAAACATAATTTTTGGATGTTATGGAGGCTGAGCGAAACGGAATGAGACGAAAGATTTCGACCTTGTTTTCAAGAAAATCAGGAAGGGGCCGCGATCTGGGCCAATGCGTAGCCGCACTGGTCATTGCTCTGACCCTCACTGTGACGGGTGCCGCAGGGTATGCGGCGTCCATTTTTGAGCCGCAGACCCTGCTGGTGGAGCCCGCGGCGGTATATGATGAGGAAAACGACCTTTACACCGTCCCGGAGAAGGACGCCGAAGAACCGGCTGCTGAGGCTGAGGATCAGGTGTCTGAGAGCCAGCAGGCCGCTTCGGAGGCCGCTGAGCCGGTGAAGGAAACTGCCCCCGAGACGGCAGAAGAACCCGCCGAACCGGCCGTGCAGCCCCAGGAGCCCGCAGCGGAAGAGCCCGCTGCCGCACCCCAGGACAGCGAGCCTGTGACCGATACCAACGCCGCCCCGGCGGAGGATGTGGAAGCCGCCGCCGAGCCGGTGGAGCCCGATGTCCCGGCGGCTGAGCCGGTGAATCAGCCGGTGCTGGAAGAAGAAAACGGCCTGACCGAGATGGAAGTGCCGGTGGTTTACGCCACCAACGGCGAGAACGTCTGGCAGGAGATGGACAGTGCCCTGGCCGCCGAGGACCCCCTCCAGGCCCGGTATGAGGCCACCACCATCACCCCGGACAGCAACGGCCGCATCACCCTGACCCCCGAGGAATTCAACCTGATGCTGGAAAACCAGAGCATCGACTGGGACAAAGAGAACTGCTTCACCTGGTTCTTCAACTGGCTGTTCAACTGGCTGTTCCCCGAGAAGGAGACCCCCTCCTATTCCGGCTGGCGCACCGAGGGCGGCAAGACCTATTATTATGACCCCGTCACCCACGAAAAGGTGACCGGTCTGCAGACCATCGACGACAAGATCTATTACTTCGACGCCAAGGGCGTCCGTCAGGACAACGTGACCTTCGGCATCGACGTGTCCCGCTACCAGCAGAAGGTGGACTGGAAGAAAGTCAAGGCGGCCGGCGCCTCCTTTGTCATCATCCGCATCGGCTACCGCGGCTATGAGACCGGCGCCCTGGTGCTGGACTCCATGTTCGAGAACCATTTCGCCGGAGCCAAGGCCGCAGGCCTGAAGGTGGGCGTGTACATTTTCAGCCAGGCCATCAATGAGGATGAGGCACGGGAAGAGGCATTTGCCTGCGCTTACGTCCTGAATGGCCGCAAGCTGGACTACCCTGTCTACTTCGACAGCGAGTACAGCACCTCCTCCCACACCGGCCGCGCCGACAACCTGTCCAAGGCGCAGCGCACCGCCTGTGCTGTGGCCTTCTGCGAAGAGCTGAAGAAGTACGGCTATGAGCCCGGCGTGTATGCGTCCACCAGTTGGTTCCAGAATCATCTGGACCTGTCGGCCCTGAAGGGCTACCGCATCTGGAACGCCCACTACGGCATCAGCGCCCCCGCCATGGATTGCGATATGTGGCAGGGCAGCTGTACCGGCAAGCTGACCGGCGTGAGCAGCAGCGGCCTGGATCTGAATATCAGCTACATGGGATAATCAGCGCGCTGCAAGCGCGTCACAAAGAGAAAAAGATGGTTTGGGGGCAAACGCTATGGACCGCGACCACATCGGCCTGATCGCCTCAGATATGGATTACACCCTGCTGGATGAAAACGGACAGCTGCCCGAAGGCTTTACCGAGCTGGTACGGGCGCTGGAAGAGGAGGGGATCTACTTTGCCGCGGCCAGCGGCCGGCCCCTCTACACCCTGGAAGCCATGTTCCCCGATCTGCGGGACCGCATGGCCCTGATCGGGGACAATGGCGGAGCCATCCGCTGGCGGGGCCGGGACATCTACCAGTCCCGGATGCCCACCGCCGACTATCGGGAAATGGCCATTGCCACCCGGGAGGCGGGGGACATCGGTGTCCTGTGCGGGCTGGAGAGCGCCTATGTGGAGCGCCAGTACCAGAGTTATGCCCGGGTGCTGGGCCAGTTCTACACCCGCGTGACCTATGTGGACGACCTGACGGTTCTGGACGTCCCGGCGGACAAGTACACCATCTACCTGCCCCGGGGCAATTCCCAGGAGGCCTACGACAAGATCTACGGCGACCTGTACGGAGAGCGGTTCTCGGTGGCGGTAGCCGGGGCCAACTGGGTGGACATCATGAACCGGGGGGTGGACAAAGGCGCCGCCCTGCGGGCGCTGGGCCGCAGCCTGAACCTGACTTCGGCCAACCTGATGGCGTTTGGCGACACCTACAACGACGCCGAGATGCTCTGCACCGCCAAATACGGGTTCCTGATGGCCAACGGCAGCCAGGATCTGCGGGCCCGGGTGTCTTTCCTGGCCCCGCCCCACTGGGATCAGGGCGTCATCCGCATCATGCGCCAGGTCCTGGACCAGGGCGGCTGGGTCTCCCCCACCGACTTCAACCCCGCCCACTGACATCCTTTTTCTTGAAAGAAAAAGGATGCAAAAAGAACTTTACTGGGTACCATCAAGTTTCCGGGTCTCCGACACTTCCGCGGGGCCGTTACGCTCCGGCTCGTTTGTTACGTTTGTGCCTGCGGCACGGTACGATGCAAACCCCGACATGGCCTGTTTATCCCAAGTTTCAGCGGTGTTCTGCACCGGTATGCCCCCAAAATCGATCAAAGACAAAATCCTCGCTCCATTTGGGGCGGGGATTTTTTATTTTCAAGTGCAGTTTTGATTTGGTTTTGGCCGTTTTTCTGCCGCTCGGGATGAAACGGCTTTTTGCCCGTTCACCGCCGTAAATTATTGAATCAGAGGGCAGAACCGGGGAAATTTCCTCCGCCCCTTCCACCGCAAAACGACTTGTATCCAAGACGGGCCTTTCCAAACTATATAAAATTAAGCAAAAATGGGAAAATTTGAAATCGGCTCTTGACACGGGGGGGGGTATGGTATTATAGGCACACAAAGGAAAGGACCTTCCTTTGAACCTGTTTTGGGTCTCTATCTTTTTACACCATTAAGGAGGAAAAATTAACTATGAAGCTCAAGAAGATTGTTTCTCTGGCACTGGCCGGCATCCTGGCCGTCAGCATGCTGACCGCTTGTGGCGACAACAGCAATAGCAACAGTGGCAACGGTGAGACTGATGTTACTCCTACCAGCACGACTGCTTCTGTTCTGCGGGAAAATCTGAGTGGCAATTCTCGCCGTAATGTCGAGGCAGTTGCTAATAGCAGCCTGGATGCCGCTCTGAAAGATGCTGTGGCTGATTATTGCAACAACTACACTGTGAAAAAGTTTGTAGGCCAGTACGGTCTGCAGGATGTCCGCGAATGGGAGCTTGGCAAAGATGTTATTTCTACTATGAAGGCAGAAGATACCATTACTAAGCTGGGCGATGGTAAGACCAAGACTACCACTGCTGTTGAAGTGTATGCCATTGATAAGAGCATCAGCGATAATTATGTTCTGGAAATGCTGGCAGATAAGATCAATGCTTACTGCGATGCAACTCAGCTGCCTGACAAGTCTAAGGATGGCGAGTATGATTACGACTATGACATCTCTGCTACCATTGTGACTGTTGATGGCAACAATAGCGTGGTTGACCAGGGCGTTAAGTTTGTTGCTTTTGCCGTTACTCAGAACGTCGAGAAGTTTGCCTAATTCATTGACTTTTTGTTACTTATAACACCCCAGTAGCACCATGACTGGGCGTGATGTAAGGGATCTCGGGCAAGAGACCGCCTGAGATTCGGGTAAATAACCCATCCGATGTGGCGACAAAGGGGAATAATTAACCACTATTCCTTCTGTTGTTGATCGCACCAAAACAAAAGAAC
>NZ_NFKB01000026.1:0-47946 GCF_002160175.1 Faecalibacterium sp. An192 | reverse complement strand
GTCCTGTATGAATTACTTTTTGGAATTTTAAGTGTTTCCAACACTTTAAAGGTTCCGTTACAAGTATTCGATATTGTTCAATTTTCAAGGTCCTGTCCGCTCAGCCTCTTGGCCTGCGACCTGTTTATTTTACCACGTCCGGTCCGTTTTGTCAAGCACTTTTTTCATCTTTTTTCAAGTGATTTTGAAGTGCTTTCATTCTTTCGGACTCTCGCGGAAGCCGTTCCGCCGGGCGCCTGAGTATAATACTACAGAGTCCGACTTTTGTCAAGCACTTTTTCCAACTTTTTTCAAGACTTTTTGGGAGCCATGATTCCGCCCCAAAATCTTGTGCCTTTTTTGGGCATCCCTCCAAAAACACTAAATATGGGGTTGAAGTCCTTGACTTGCCACTAAATAATGGTATCATAGTCTTGCACACCGCGCGGACGGCCGCGCGGGACGACCGTTTTCAGGGGTTCTCTCCTCTATATATAGTAGATTTCCCGGGCGGTCAACCCATTCCAGCGCAAGCTTTATTCTATTATTATATATAGGCAGCCAGAGGGCGTTCACCGCCGTCTGCTGCCGCAAGCGGACAAAGGAGGAGGAATCGCATGAAGATCATCAAGCGAAACGGTACCGAGGTGCCCTTCGATATTACCAAGATTATTGTGGCTGTCTCCAAGGCCAACGAGTCGGTGGAGGAAAATCTCCGTCTGACCCGGGAACAGATCACCGACATCGCCGCCGCCGTCACCGGCCGCTGCCAGCAGCTGAGCCGTGCGGTGAGCGTCGAGGAAGTTCAGGACATGGTGGAAAACGAGCTGATGGACATTCAGGCTCATGATGTGGCCCGCCATTACATTACCTACCGGTACATCCAGAACCTGAAGCGCCAGACCAACACCACCGACGAGCGCATCCTCAGCCTCATCGAGTGCAACAACGAGGAAGTCAAGCAGGAGAACTCCAACAAGAACCCTACCGTCAACAGCGTCCAGCGCGACTACATGGCCGGTGAGATCTCCAAGGACCTGACCGCCCGTCTGCTGCTGCCCCCCGACATCGTCAAGGCACACCAGGAAGGTCTGATCCACTTCCACGACGCCGACTACTTCGCACAGCACATGCACAACTGCGATCTGGTCAACCTGGAGGATATGCTCCAGAACGGCACCGTCATTTCGGGCACCTTTATTGAGAAGCCCCACAGCTTCTCCACTGCCTGCAACATCGCCACCCAGATCATTGCACAGGTGGCTTCCAACCAGTACGGCGGCCAGAGCATCAGCCTGACCCATCTGGCTCCCTTCGTGGACGTCTCCCGCAAGAAGATCGCCGCCGAGGTGGAAAGCGAGATGGAGGGCCTGCCCGTCTCCGCCGAGCGGAAAAAGGCCATTGTGGAAAAGCGGCTGCGGGCTGAGATCAACCGCGGCGTTCAGACCATCCAGTACCAGGTGGTCACCCTGATGACCACCAACGGCCAGGCCCCCTTCATCACCGTGTTTATGTATCTGGGCGAGGCCCGGAATCCCCAGGAGAAAGCCGACCTGGCCATCATCATTGAGGAGACCATCCGCCAGCGCTACCAGGGCGTCAAGAACGAGGCCGGCGTCTGGATCACCCCCGCCTTCCCCAAACTGATTTACGTGCTGGAGGAGGACAACATCCACCCCGACTCCCCCTATTACTATCTGACCGAGCTGGCCGCCAAGTGCACCGCCAAGCGGATGGTGCCCGACTACATCTCGGAAAAGAAGATGCTGGAGCTGAAAGTCGACAAGAATGGCGAGGGCCACTGCTACACCTGCATGGGCTGCCGCAGCTTCCTGACCCCCTACGTGGACCCCGAGACCAACAAGCCCAAGTACTACGGCCGATTCAATCAGGGCGTGGTCACCATCAACCTGGTGGACGTGGCTCTGAGCTCCAAGGGCAACTTTGACCAGTTCTGGAAGATCTTCGACGAGCGTTTGGATCTGTGCCACCGGGCCCTGCAGGCCCGCCACCAGCGTCTGCTGGGCACCCTGAGCGACGCTGCCCCCATTCTGTGGCAGTACGGCGCTCTGGCCCGTCTGAAGAAGGGCGAGAAGATTGACAAACTGCTCTATGGCGGCTACTCCACCATCAGCCTGGGCTACGCCGGCCTGTATGAGTGCGTCAAGTATATGACCGGCAAGAGCCACACCGACGCCGAGGCCAAACCCTTTGCCCTGAGCGTCATGCAGCACATGAACGACTGCTGCAAGGCATGGAAGCAGGCCGAGAACATGGACTACTCCCTGTACGGCACCCCGCTGGAGTCCACCACCTACAAGTTCGCCAGCTGCCTGCAGAAGCGGTTCGGCATCATCCCCGGCATCACCGACAAGAACTATATCACCAACAGCTATCACGTCCATGTGTCGGAGAACATCGACGCCTTCACCAAGCTGAAGTTTGAGAGCGAGTTCCAGGAGCTGTCTCCCGGCGGCGCCATCAGCTACATCGAGGTGCCCAACATGCAGGATAACCTGGAGGCCGTCATGAGCGTGCTCCAGTTCATCTACGACAACATTATGTATGCAGAGCTGAACACCAAGTCCGACTACTGCCAGTGCTGCGGCTACGACGGCGAAATCCGCATCGTCGAGGACGACGGCAAGCTGGTCTGGGAATGCCCCAAGTGCGGCAACCGCGACCAGAGCAAGCTGAATGTGGCCCGCCGCACCTGCGGCTACATCGGGACTCAGTTCTGGAATCAGGGCCGTACCCAGGAGATCCGGGACCGGGTGCTTCACCTCTAACAAGCTCCCCGTCGGGTTTTCCTCCCCCGGCGGGGCTTTTTATGCCCTGCGTCGCGCTGCCCCGGGGGGCCGCCCCGAGGGACAGTCCGTTCCCTGTGGAAACATAGCCTGAACATCACGGCCCGGGTCCTCTTTCTGCGCGTGCCCCAGGCACGACAAAAAGCCCCCGCCGGATTCACTCCGGCGGGGGCTTTCTTCTGATTCAGTCACAGGCACAAAGCCTGCAGCGTTCCGCTCATTCCGGCGGATGCTTACACTGCACAGGCACGCACGCAGGCGCGCAGGGCATGGGCATTCTCCGAGACGACCTCGACGGGACGGCTATAGTCCAGCCGAAGCAGCCCGAGAAGGCTCTTTGCATCGGCAATCTGGCCGTTTGCATCATGGATGCCCACGTCGCTGTTCAGGGCGCTGGCAATGTGTGCGATCTTGTTGATCTGGTCAATGTTCTTCACTCTTACTCGTTCGATCATAAAAAGGTCCTTCCTTTCTCGGGTTTTTTGGAACATCCTCCGGTGCTCTGCTCAGATCTGGTTGTCCAGGCAGAAGCCCCAGCGATCCACACAGGCGTCCTCCATGCGGCTCTGCACTGCGGCGTTGCAGCTGAAGGAATTAAGAATCATCTCAATATATTTCATAATACGCAATCTCCTTTGCAATGGATTTGGATTGCCCGCCTCAATGCTGCGGCAATCCGTCTCCGCTTTCCACCAAGCGGAGCAGTTATTCCCGGCTTCTCGCTGCCGGGCTTTCCGGACGCCCTCTATCTGCGTCCTTGCCCGTATTATATTCACCTTGCACAAGGAATTCAATACTTTTTTGTGAATAATCACAGAATTCGGCGTCACACACAAGTTTCAGACGGTTCAGACGATATTTTTCGTTCCAACTATACGGAAAAATGTGCGCCAATCGAAAACACTGTACTTCTTTCCCACATCAGCAATTCCATCACAAACAAAACCGCCCTATTTACCGCTGTCATTACTGCGCGGCCGTCCGCCGCGGCAAGGAGGAATTCCCATGAATTACGCCAACATCAAATACTACGACATCTCCAACGGTCCGGGGGTGCGGACCAGCCTGTTCGTGTCGGGCTGCACCCACCGGTGCCCCGGCTGCTTCAATGAAATCGCCTGGGACTTTGGCTACGGCGCCCCCTTCACCAAGGAGGTGCGGAACCAGATTTTTGCCTCCTGCCAGCCCGACTACATCACGGGTCTGTCCCTGCTGGGCGGCGAGCCGATGGAGCCGGCCAACCAGCGGGAGCTGCTGCCCTTCCTGCGCAACTTTAAGGCCCTTTACCCCACCAAGACCATCTGGTGCTACTCAGGCTATACCCTGGAACAGCTGCAGGGCAAAGAGCCCTCCCGCTGCCGGTGCGAGGCCACCGACGAAATCCTGTCCCTGCTGGACGTGCTGGTGGACGGTCCCTTTGTGCAGGCTCAGTATGACATCAGCCTCCGGTTCCGGGGCAGCGCCAACCAGCGCTTGCTGGATATGCCCAAGACCCTGGCGGCCGGACAGCCGGTGCTGTGGGAGGATGAGCCGGTCTTTTCCACCCATACCATGTAAGCTTCAACCCACTTTCCAACAAAAAATCCCTGCCCCCAAACCAGGAGCAGGGATTTTTCTTTGATGCTTTTCTTCGGCACAGATGCTGGGAGCGAGCCGGAGCTCTTTCCTCTTGCGCTTAGCCGATTTTTGCGGCGCGCCACGGCGGGCGCTTGCAAAAATCGGAGCGCTGCTCCGGGTTGTGGTGCCCTGCTTTTGCTTCGAGCGTCGCCGCGCTCTCGCAAAAGACAGACCACGGCCCCAACTCCGGCTCGGCTGTTTCTGCCGCGGGCAGCACCTCGCCTACGTTGCCAACGGCGGCTCCCTGTTTTGTCCGCAGGACGTGCCGATCGATCCAAATCCGCCTTGTATCGTACCGTGCCGCAGGCACAAACGCCGGGAGCGAGCCGGAGCGTAACGGCCCCGTGAAACTGTCTGAGACCCGGAAACTTCATGGTACCCAGTAAAAAGTCTTTTGCCTACTTTTCTTCCAGAAAAGTAGGGGGGGCTTACTTTTTCTCGGAAAAATAAGGGGTGGAGAGATAGCGGTCGCCGGTGTCGGGGAACAGGGTGACGATGGTCTTGCCCTTGTTCTCGGGACGGCGAGCCAGCTGGACCGCTGCCCAGAGGGCCGCGCCCGAAGAAATGCCCGCCAGAACGCCTTCCTCGCGGCCCAGATTCCGGCCGGCCGTGTAGGCTTCCTCGTCGGTCACCGGGATGATCTCGTCGTAAATGGAGGTGTCCAAAATGGCCGGAACAAAACCGGCCCCCAGACCCTGGAGCCCGTGAGACCCGGGATTCTTGCCGCTGAGCACCGCCGAGGTGGCCGGCTCCACGCCCACCACCTTGATGTCGGGGTTCTGGCTCTTGAGATACCGTCCCACGCCGGTGATGGTGCCGCCGGTGCCGATGCCCGCCACAAAGATGTCTACCTGCCCGTCGGTGTCGGCCCAGATCTCGGGACCGGTAGAGGCCTCGTGGGCCGCCGGGTTGGCGGGGTTGTCAAACTGTCCCGGGATGAAGGAGCCGGGAATCTCGGCGGCCAGCTCGTTGGCCCGGGCAATGGCCCCCGTCATTCCCTTGCTGCCCTCGGTCAGGACCAGCTCGGCGCCGTAGGCCTTCATCAGAAGCCGGCGCTCCATGCTCATGGTCTCGGGCATCACAATGATGACCCGATACCCGCGGGACGCCGCCACACTGGCCAGGCCGATGCCGGTATTGCCCGAGGTGGGCTCGATGATGACGGCGCCCGGCTTCAGGAGGCCTTTGGCCTCGGCGTCGTCCAGCATGGCTTTCGCCACACGGTCCTTCACCGAGCCGCCGGGGTTGAACATCTCCAGCTTGGCCAGGATGCGGGCCTCCAGGCCCTCTTTCTTCTCTATATGGGTCAGCTCCAGCAGGGGGGTGTGCCCGATCAGCTGGTCTGCTGCGGTGTAGATCTTGCTCATATTCATTCCTCCTCACAGGGCGGTTTACCAACTCAACCAGTCGGTTTAAGGGAATTATAACTGCACCGGAGGATTTTGTCAACATTTTCCCACAGCACAGTTGAAAAGTCACTTACCCTGTCGTATAATAGGTTAAAAAGGCTCTGCCATGTGCAGCCTTGGAACAGGAGCAGACGAATATGATTGTTTCGACAAAAGGGCGGTATGCGCTGCGGGTCATGATCGACCTGGCCGAACATCAGTCGGAGAAATACATGCCCCTCAAAGAAATCGCCGCCCGGCAGGGCATCTCGGAAAAATACCTGGAAAACATCCTGAAATCCCTGGTCCAAAACGGCCTTTTGCAGGGGCTGCGGGGCAAGGGCGGCGGCTATCGCCTGACCCGTCCCGCCGATCAATACCGGATCAGCGATATCCTGCTTTTGACCGAGGGGAATCTGGCCCCGGTCACCTGTCTGGAACCGGGTGCAGCGGCCTGCGGCCGCCTGTCCGAGTGCCGCACCTATGAGATGTGGCGCGGCCTGAACGAGGTCATCCGGGATTATCTGGACAAAATCACCCTGGCCGACCTGGCCCGGCCGGCCCAGTCCGGGGACGACTATGTGATCTGATTTCCGCCCATACAAAAAGCGCCCGCCTTCCCGCAAGGAGAAGGCCGGGCGCTTTTCGCGTTTTGGCACAAGGTTTTGCCGGTGTCCGGCCTGTGGGCTGCCGCCGTCCAGGCCGGACCACCGTCTGCAAAGAAAAGGGACAGCACCGTGAAAAAGGAAAAGTGCCGGTGCTGTCCTGTATCAGGAACTCCGCGCCGAAGCGGGAGAGAGTAAGTAGTCTGTCCGCCGCCCGGCGATTGCCTGGCATGGGCGGGGGAACAGTAGGATGTCGGAGCCGCGGCCTGCCGCCCTGCTGGGCGGGGCTGCGGTGAGGTCTGGGGGGACCTTTGGAAAGGGAGTTGAATCCACTTGAGGGGGAGGTCTGTTCTCCTCCCCGACTGCACTTTAAGTATACAGCCAATTTGTGGCAGCTTTTTGTGTTCTTTTTGAACGATTTGCAAACATATGGCCGCCGGGGGCCGGGGTCACTGGACCTGGTAAAACTCCTTGGCGATATCGGCGGAACGCTTGGCATCCCTGGCGTACCAGTCGGCCCCGATCTGCATGGCGTAGCTCTCGGTGAGCACCGCGCCACCCACCATCACCTTGCAGTCCAGCTTGGCGGCGTGCAGGGCCTCGATGGTCTCGGCCATGCTCTTGAGGGTGGTGGTCATGAGGGCCGACAGGCCCACCAGCCGGGCGCCGCTCTGGCGCACCGCCTCCACCACCGTCTCCACCGGCACATCCCGGCCCAGATCCAGCACGTCAAAGCCGTAGTTTTCCAGAATCACCCGGACAATGTTTTTGCCGATATCGTGGACATCCCCCTTGACGGTGGCCAGAACGATTTTGCCCTTGCTCTCACCGGGGCGGCCCTGTTTGGCGACGGCGGCCTTGATCTCCTCAAAGGCAGCCTGGGCCGCGCTGGCCGACTGAAGCAGCTGGGGCAGGAACAGAGTCCCCTTCTCATAGCCCGCGCCCACCACGTCCAGGGCCGGGATCAGGGCATGATCCACCAGGTCCAAGGGCGGGTGCTCTGCCAGAAGGGCCCGGGTGGCGGCGGCGGATTCGCCCTTGAGGCCCTGTTCCACCGCCCGCATCAGGGCGGCATAGGGTCCGCTCTCCCCGGCTGCCTCACCGGCCGCCGCACCGCTGGTGCTCTGCTGCACCGGCTGGGGCGCGGCCGACGGCATGGCGCGGCCGGCATAACGGGCAATATAGGCCCCGCTCTGCCGGTCGCGGCCTGACAAAACATTGTATGCAAACACCGCGCCCATCATTTCTTCGCTGGCGGGATTCATGATGGCCAAATCCAAACCGGCCTGCATGGCCATGGTCAAAAAGGCGGTGTTCAGGTAGGGACGGCAGGGCAGGCCGAAGCTGATGTTGGACACGCCCAGCAC
Source organism: Faecalibacterium sp. An192 (assembly GCF_002160175.1). Classification (NCBI taxonomy): domain Bacteria; kingdom Bacillati; phylum Bacillota; class Clostridia; order Eubacteriales; family Oscillospiraceae; genus Faecalibacterium; species Faecalibacterium sp. An192. The sequence goes on along the minus strand of NZ_NFKB01000026.1, from coordinate 40,183 downwards.
CGTCCGCACCCCCAGCTCCTCCTTGCAGGCCCGGAGGGCCTCCAGGGTGGTCATGACGTCGTCCTGCTGGGCGCTGGCGGTCAGGGTCAGGCAGTCAATGTAGATATCCTCCAGAGGAATCCCCGCCGCCAGGGCCGCATCCCGGATACGGGCCGCAATGGCCACCCGCTGGGCGGCGGTCTTGGGGATGCCGTTTTCGTCCAGGGTCAGGCCCACCACGGCGGCACCGTACTTTTTGCACAGGGGCAGCAGGCGGTCCAGCACCGCCTGTTCCCCGTTGACCGAGTTGACAATGGGCTTGCCGTTGTAGGCCCGCAGACCCCGGGCCAGGGCCTCGGCGTTGGAGGAGTCCAGCTGCAGGGGCAGCGACACCACGCTCTGCAGGGCCTTTACCACCTTTTCCATGGCGGCGGGCTCGTCCACCCCGGGAACACCCACGTTGACGTCCAGCACCACCGCGCCGCTGTCGGCCTGGCTGATGCCCTGGGCCAGGATGTAGTCCACATCCCCTTCCCGGACCGCCTGTTGAAACCGCTTTTTGCCGGTGGGGTTGATCCGCTCGCCCACCACCGTGATGCCGTCCACCTGGACGCACTGCACCGGGGTGCACAGGACCGACGGCATGGGATGGGCCGGGCGGCCCACCGGGCAGTCGTCAAAAACCTTGTGCAGCGCCCGGATGAAATCGGGATTGGTGCCGCAGCAGCCTCCCGCCGCGAACAGGCCCAGTTCCCGGTAGGGCTTGAGCTGCATGGCAAAGAGCTGGGGGGTGATGTCGTAGCCGCTGCCGTCGGCCCGGGGCAGGCCGGCATTGGGCTTGACAAACACCGGGTAATCCCCCGGCACCGCCTCACAGAGGGCCCTGGCCATGGGGTAAATTTCCTTGGGGCCCAGACTGCAGTTGATGCCCAGGGCATCCGCACCCAGACCCCGGGCGGTGGCGGCAAAGCTGCCCACCGTACACCCGGTAAAGGTCCGGCCGCCGGCCTCAAAGCTCATGCTGGCCAGAACCGGAAGGTCACAGTTTTCCTTGCAGGCCAGCAGGGCGGCTTTCAGCTCATACAGATCGGTGAAGGTCTCCAGCAGTACCAGGTCCGCCCCGGCTGCCGCGCCGGCCCGGATGATCTCGGCAAAGTCGGCCACCGCATCCTCAAAGGCGAGGGTGCCTGCCGGTTCCAGCAGTTCCCCCAGAGGGCCCACGTCCAGAGCCACCCATGCCCCATGGGGCGCCGCGGCACGGCGGGCGCAGGCAATGCCCGCCTCCACCACCTGGGCCACCGTGTAGGGGGTACCCGCCAGCTTGTGGGCCGACGCGCCAAAGGTATTGGCGCAGACAATGCGGCTGCCTGCCGCCGCATACTGGGCGTGGATGGATTCAATCAGGGCGGGATTTTCCAGGTTCAGGGCCTCGGGCTTGGCGCCCAGGGGCAGGCCCGCCGCCTGCAGCATGGTGCCCATGGCGCCATCCAGCAGGATGGTGCGGGCGGAGGAAAAAAGTTCTTCAGCTCTCACAGGTTACGCCTCTCTTTCGATATTCGCATTTATCGCGCAGGGCACAGTGGGCACAACCCGCCCGTTTGCCGGTGACGGGCACATCGTTGAGACCCAGCACCGCCGTCACGCTCTTGCGCGGAAGCATTAAAAAGGTATCGGTGACATACAGGCCGATCCGCTTCTGGGTATCCAGCAGGGCCGCCAGCCGGGGCTGCACCGCGATGGGCCAATCCCCATATCCCGGCGAATAGCGCCCCGTCAAATACAGGCCCTGGTCCCGGGCCATGGCCCGCAGAATCTCCTCGGCCTGGTCGCAGACCTGTTCCGCCAGGGTACTGGCCAGCGCATCGGTGGCGGCCTGGGCGGCCACATCTCCGATGCCGGCGCGGCGGATCTGGGCGTCTACCCCGGGGCCCAGCGTCACCGCCAGCAGCACCGCCTCGGGACAGCCGGCCAGGTGGCGTTCCACGTCCGCCCCCTGCCACAGAGAGGCCAAATCATCTTTTTTCGCCCGCAGATACACCGCCCGGGGCGCAGCGGCATTCAGCAGCGGCCGGGCACACCGGTCCAGCAGAGCCATTGTGGCCGAATCCGGCTCACCCCGCGCCCCCAAGTACCGTGCCGCCTGGGCCAGATCAATTTCTTCGGGCCGTTTCAGTTCCAGAACCCGACAGACTGCCGTGGACATCCACAAAGCCCCCTTTCATTCATGATTGCTTTATTGTAGCACAGTTTCCCCCAAAATCAAAACCTTCCTTTTTCTTGCCTCCCTTTTTCTTGAAAGAAAAAGGGAGCAAAAAGAACTTTACTGGGTACCATACAGTTTCCGGGTCTCCGATCGTTCCGCGGAACCGTTACGCTCCGGCTCGCTCCCGGCGTTTGTGCCTGCGGCACGGTACGATGCAAACCATCTCAAGACCCGTTTTCTGACCTGCGAAAAAGCTCTATAAACAAAAATCCCCGCCCCTGCGGCAAGCAGAAGCGGAGATTTTGTACTTATGGAGCTTTCCTATATGCGGAAAGCAGCACGACGGAATAAAAAAACAGATTAGGACTCGCAAAACCTTGGACTCAACGGGGCGCAGCCCGGGAACCTCATAAAGCGGCTGAAACCTTGCCGCCGACTGGACTTGGTGAGAACCATAGCAGCCAGTGGTACCAGGTGAATCCTCTTGCGCTTAGCCAATTTTCTCTGCGAGCATGAATGCCCTTGTGAAAATTGGAGCGCTGCTCCGGGTTGCGGTGCCCTGTTTTTGCTTCGGGCGGCGCAGCGCCCACGCAAAAAGCAGACCGCTGTCCCTGCTCCGCCTCGGCTGTTTCTGCCGCAGGCAGCGCCTCAGCTACGCAGCCAACGGCGGCTCCCTGTTTCGTCCACTGGACGCGGTCGCCGCCGTTGCCTTTGCCTACTTTTCTTCCAGAAAAGTAGGTCAGTATTCCTGGTGGAGGCCAAGGAGGGCTTTCATGTAGGCGAAAGTGGCGTCCTGGCCCTGGTCGCGGACCATTTTCAGGAGCTTTTCCAGCATGGCCCGGGACGCCGGATGCATCAGGTAATGGTCCCGGCTGCGCTGGTAATACTCCCAGGCCGAGGCATCGGTGTAGCGGTCCCCCAGATAAACCTGGCTGGCCGCCACACGGTCACAGACCATCTCGCAGATGTACCGCAGGGGAATCTTCATGCCGATCAGGCCGGTCTTGCCCCCGCCGTAATCAATCCAGTACTCCAGATGATGCTTGTTGCAGCCCTTGTGATGGAGCCACGCCGCCGTGTATCCCTTGGCCTGGCGCTCGGCTTCGTTGGGGCTGTGGTCTCCCTGATAGTAGATGCACCCAGGTATGAACTCGGTGGGACTGTACTTGCTCAGATCGTGGGCCAGGCCCTGCTTATACAGCCCGCACGCAAAACAATACTGCATCACCAGCATCTTGTGCCGGGTGATGGTGCTGAAATGCCCCAGAACGTTCACACTGCATCTCTCCTTTTGGTTTTGTTTTTGCGTTTTATTGCGCTCTGTAGCGCACCCGCAGTTCCCCGGACTGGAGCCGTTTCAGGTCGGCGCTCTCGGAAAAGTCCTCCCGGTCGTGGGTCAGGCTGGGGTTGTAGTAGGGATCGTTGAGGATGTTGTTCCGGCCGTGCTGGTCATAGAGACGCTGCTGCTCGGCCGCAAAACGGCGCTCCTTGATGGGGTCCTTTTCGTCCGAGCCGCGGCTCTTGCTCTCGTGGTGGTACAGCCAGGCATAGGGGGTCCAGATGACCCGATATCCGGCATCCCGCACCCGCAGGCAGAAATCCACGTCGTTGAAGGCCACCGCGAACCGCTCATCCAGCCCGCCCACGGCGTCCCAGACGCTGGTTTTCACCAGCAGACAGGCCCCCGTCACCGCCGAAAAGTCCTGCACCGTGGCGGCCCGGAACATATAGCCGCTGCCGCCCCGGTTCTTGTACTTGTGGCTGTGGCCGGCATAACCGCCCAGGCCGGTGATGACGCCTGCATGCTGGATGGTGTCGTCGGGATAGTAGAGCATGGCCCCGCAGATGGCGCCGCCCCGGGGGCGGGCGCACTGGCGGACCAGCTCGGTCATCCACTCGCCGTCGGTGATTTCCACGTCGTTGTTCAGCAACAGCAAATAGCTGCCGGAAGCATACTTCCGGCCAAAGTTGTTGATGGCCGAGAAGTTGAACCCCTTGCCCGGATACTGCACCACCCGCAGGCCCTCATAGCGGCGCTGGGCCTCCTTGTAATAGGCGAAGGTCTCGGGCTTCTCTGAGTTGTTCTCGATGACGATGACCTCATAGTTTTCCCAGAGAGTCCGGGCATAGAGGCTGTGGAGGCACTGTTCCAGGTCGTCGGTATGGTCCTTGTTGGGGATCAGAACGCTGACCTTGGGCTCGCCCTCCACCTCCCACCGCACCCGGTAGGTGCTGGGGAACAGGCCGTCGGTGACTTCGCCCTTCTGGCCGGTGCGGGCCAGGTGGTCCGCCAGGGCCCGCTTGGCCGCCGCGGCCACATAGGGCTTGGCGTCGGTGCCCCCCGAGGTGGACCCGGCGTGAACCCGCCAATAGTACAGCACCTGGGGCAGGTGGGCGGCGCCTCCCACCTTTTCGATCAGGCGGAGGAACAGGTCGTGGTCCTGGCTGCCGTTGCATTCCGGCCGCTCGCCCCCGATCTGCTCATACAGTTCCCGGCGGAACACCGCCAGGTGACAGATGTAGTTGCAGCAGAGGAGGTAGTCCGGGGCATAGTCGGGCTTGAAATGGGCGGCCCGGGGGCGGCGGATGTCCTTTTCAAAGAGGGCCTCGTCGCTGTACAGGAACCCGTCGGGCTGGCCTGCGGCCCGCAGGTCTAGGATGGCCCGGCCCATCTCATACATGGCATGGGGGGCCAGGACGTCGTCGTGGTCGGCCAGGGCCAGATATTCCCCGTCCGCCAGGGCGGCGGCCGCATTGGTGTTCTGGGCAATGCCCTGGTTTTCGATCTTCTTGTATACGATCTGTTGATTCTTTGCCTGATATTCCCGCACAATCTCCCCTACTTCGGGGTGAGCGCTGTCGGAAGCGTCCGCCAGGCAGAGCTGGCCATTGGGCGCCGTCTGCCCCACAAAGGAATCCAGAAAGGCCCGCAGGTAGACCGGCGGCGTATTGTACAGGGGGGTCAGGATGCTGATGGTGGGCAGGCCGCAGTCTGCCCGGGTTTTCCCCTCATAAAGGGCCCGCTGGGCTGCCAGAACCTTTTTGTCGGGCAGATAGCGGGCCTTTTTGCCGAAAAAGCGGCGCTTGATGAAGCCCGCGCTCCGTTTGGCCATGGCGGGCAGACCTTCTTCCCTGGCCACCGTCACCGCATAGCGGCTCAGCTCCCGGATGCGTTTGCGCTGCTGTTCGTTCATATGTTTTCCCTCGTATCTCTTGATGGGTCCCGGCCTCAGGCCTGGCCCCGCTGGACCGCCTTGTAGGCGTCGCAGACCGTCTTGGTGTCGCCGTTCATCTTCAGCTGGCCATGGCTCAGCCAGGCCACCTTGGAGCACATCCGCTCGATCTGCTCGATGGAGTGGGACACCAGAATCACGGTGGTGCCGCCGGCCATCAGTTCCTGCATCCGCTTTTCACACTTCTGCTGGAACAAAAAGTCGCCGACCGACAGCACCTCGTCGGCAATCAGGATCTGGGGCTTGGTGATGGTGGCGATGGCAAAGCCGATGCGGGCCACCATGCCCGAGGAATAGTTTTTCAGGGGAACGTCCAGGAAGTTCTGCAGCTCGCTGAACTCCACGATTTCGTCGAACTTTTCGTCCAGGTACTTGGGCGAAAAGCCCAGCACCGTGCCGTTCAGGTAGATGTTCTCCCGGGCGGTCAGGTCCATGTCAAAGCCGGCGCCCAGCTCGATGAGGGGCGCAATGGTCCCCCGCACCGTCACCTGGCCCCGGGTGGGCTTGTACACCCCCGCAATGGTCTTGAGCAGGGTGGACTTGCCTGAGCCGTTCAGGCCCACCAGACCGTAAAAGTCCCCCGGCATGATGTCCAGGCTGACGTTTTTGAGGGCGTAAAATTCATCGTAGTGCAGCCGGCCCTGGACCATGGCCAGAAAGTATTCTTTCAGGCTCTCGTGTTTTTCGCTGGCCAGGTTGAAGCACATCGAGACATTTTTGATCTCGATGATGGGCTGTGTATTGGGTGTGTCCATGGGTGTTGTCTCCTCCCCCTCATCAGATATGCAGGACAAAGCGGTCCTGGGTGCGGCGGAAGGCCGTCACCCCCACCAGCAGCGAGATCACGGCGCACAGGCCGCAGACCTCCACCATCCGCAGATCCAGCGGGATGCCCCACATGACGGTGCGGCGGAAGCCGGTGATATACCAGTAAATCGGATTGAGGGCGATGACCTGCTGCATATTGAACCCGCCGATGGAGAAGGTCATCTGGGCGGGGTCATAGAAGATGGCCGAGAAGTAGAGCAGAGCGGTCACAAAGACGCTCCAGATGTGCTGAATATCCCGGAAAAAGACGGTGGCCGCCGCCAGGAACAAAGACACCCCCAGGCTGAAGAAGAACAGGGTGACCAGAGGGTACACCGCCTGGATCAGGGTCAGGTGGAAGGAGCTGCCGGTGAAGATCATGACCAGCAGCAGCGCCACAAAGCTGAACACACAGTTCACCATGGCGAAGCAGCACTTCTCCAGGGGGAAGATATATTTGGGGATATAGACCTTTTTCAGCAGAGGGGCGGCGGCAAGGATGCTGCCCATGCTGGTGGAGGTGGATTCGTTGAAGAAGTTGAACAGCAGCTGGCCGCACATCAGGAACACAGGGAAGTTGTCAATGCCGCTGCCCCGCATATCCATCAGGCTGCTGAACACCGCCCAGTACACAAGGCACATCAGCAGCGGGTTGAGGACGCTCCACACCACGCCCAGGACGCTGCGGCGGTATTTCAGCTTGAAATCCCGGCTGACCAGATTGTACAACAGATACCGGTAGCGCCACAGGGCGCCCCACATTGCTTTCAGTTTTGCCACAGCCGTCACCACTTTGCAAAGAAGTCAAAGGTCTGGGCGGCAAAGGGCTCATGGAGCTTGTCCTTGGCGCTGGTCTTGTGCTCACAGCCGCAGTCGGGCCACACCACGCCCACGGTGGGATCATCGTAGGGGATGCCGCCCTCGCTGGTGGGGTCGTAGACATCGGTGCACTTATAGCAGAACTCTGCCACGTCGCTCAGCACCAGGAAGCCGTGGGCAAAGCCCTCGGGGATATAGAACATCTTTTTGTTCTCGGCCGAGAGGGTGACGCCCACCCATTTGCCGAAGGTGGCGCTGTTCGGGCGGCAGTCCACCGCCACGTCATACACCTCGCCCAGGGTGACGCGGACCAGTTTGCCCTGGGTGTGCTGTTTCTGGAAGTGGAGGCCCCGCAGAACGCCCCGGGTGGAACGGCTCTGGTTGTCCTGAACGAACTCGGCCGGGATGCCTGCCGCCGCAAAATCCTCTTTCTTGTAGGTCTCCATGAAATAGCCGCGGTCGTCGCCGAACACCTGGGGCTCGATGACCACCACGCCGGGGATCTCAGTCTGCGTAAAAGTGAACTTACCCATAATCGTATACCTCTTTTATTTTTGTTTATAAGAACTATCAGCAGGTTGTGCCCTGTTTAAGCGTACAACAGCGCCGCGGCGGCGGCTATACCAGAAAGCGCCGGCCCCCACAATCACCACCGCCAGCACAGCGGCCCCCATCACCATGGGAATCCCTGAGCGGGGCGCCACATCCCCGGCCGCCGGGTGGGCGGCGCCGCGGCTGGTTTCCAGAGCATTCCGCAGGCCGGTGGTGGTCAGCGGCACCCGGATGCTGGCCGTCTCCTGCCAGTCTCCGCCGTGGACGGTGTACACCGCCCAGCCGTTCAGCTCGCCGCCCAGGGTGTACACCTCGGGCAGGTCGATGCTGAGGGTCACGTCCTCCGCCGTCAGGCCCGCCGCCAGCGGCACCCGGATGCCCGGTGCATCCAGGCTCAGGGTGCCCAGCACGTCGCCGCCGCCCCGCACCGTAATGCTGGCCGCGCCGGTCATGCCCGGGACATCGGTATAGCCGGTCCAGGTGGAGAAGGCATAGTCCAGCAGGGCGCGGACGTCGGTGTAGCGGTCGGCCTTGCTCTCGCTGCGCATGGTCACGCAGATCACCTTGACCCCGTTTTTCTCGGCCAGGCAGACATAGGTCTGGCGCGCAATGTCGGTATACCCGATCTTGGACCCCAGGATGGTGGGCTCATAGAACATGCTGGAACCGATCCGCATGGAGTCCTGCTGGGAGAAGTAACGGGTCACCGGCTGGAGGTTGGTGGGCTGCATGATATACATCTCGTTGTTGGTGAACAGCTCCTCAAACCCCGGCTGGGTCAAAGCCCAGCGGAGAATCTGGGCCATGTCGTAGCAGCTGGTATAGTGGTTTTCGTCGCTGATGCCGTGGGGGTTGGCAAAATGAGTGTGGGCCAGACCCAGCTCGGCCACCTGGTCGTTCATGGCCTGAACGCCGTCGGCGATGGACCCGCCCCCGAAGTATTCCGCCAGCACGTTGGCCCCGTCGTTGGCGCTGGCCATCATGGTGGCGTAGAGCAGGTCCTTCACCGGGACCTGTTCCCCTTCCAGCAGGGCGATGTGGCTGGAATCGGTGCCGGCCAGGGAATACACATCCTCATGGCTCACCGTCACCACGCCGGTCCAGTCTCCCTGGGCCTTTTCGCAGGCCAGGCCCAGGGTCATCACCTTGGTGATGGAGGCCGGGTGCAGCTCCTGGTCCATGTTCTGCTGGGCCAGCACCAGGCCGGTCTCGGCATCAATGATACAGTAGGCCTGGGTGGCGCCCAGAGACGGGCCCGCCGCCCCGGCCGGCAGCCCGAAGGCTGTCAGCACCAGCAGAGCCGCAAAGGCTGCAAGAGCTGTGGTCAGTTGTTTCATTCTTCCCTCTTTCCCGGCAAAAGCGCCCGGCGCTCCGCCTCTTTCTGGATCTTTTATAGTATAGCACACTTTTTATTGAGGGAAAAGAGGTCTCTGCAGCAGCACCGGCTGGAGCTGGCGGCCCGCCATGGCCTCCCGGAGGGTCCGGGGAATGAGGGTCATATCGGCCTTGAGGCTCTGGGGTTTGCCCACCGGATCGTCCTGGGCATAGGGGACAAAATAGAAGCCCTTCCGCTGCATCAGGCGGGCGATATTCTCTCCCGAGGCCCCCAGGCCGTCGTTGGTGGACACCGCCACCACCACCGGGCACCCCACCCGCAGCAGGCTCTTGGCCGCCAGCGTCACCGGGGTGTCGGACAGCCCCGCCGCCAGCCGGGCCAGGGTGGCCCCGGTACAGGGAGCGATCACCAGGGCGTCGGCCATGTGTTTGGGGCCCAGGGGCTCCACCCCGGTCAGGGTATCCAGCACCGGGCGGCCGGCGGCCGCCTCCAGCTTGGCTTTCCAGCCGGCGGCGCTGCCGAACCGGGTATCGGTGCCCGCCGCCGCAAAGCTCATCACCGGGATCACCTGCCAGCCGCGGGCCGCCAGTTTCGCCGCCTGGGGTACCGCCGCTTCAAAAGTACAAAAGCTTCCACACAGAGCAAAGGCCACCGTGCCGATCTGATTCCCGTTCATTCTGCCGCCTCCTGTTCCGCCCGTTCCCTGATGATTTCCAGCACCGTATTGGCCACATATTCTCCCGCGCTCTCGGGCGCACAGCGCACGGGCAGACTGAGGGCCGGCAGGGCGGTATGGCCCAGCGCGGCCGCCGCGGCAAAATCGGTGCCTCCCGGCCGGCTGGCCAGATCCACAATCAGGCTGCCGGGCCGCAGGGCCGCCAGCACCGGCCGGGTCAGGACCAGGGCCGGAATGGTGTTCACCACCGCGTCAAAACCGGGGGCTGCCGCCGCCAATTCCTCCAGAGGAATCACCCAGTGGGCCCCCTGGCTCCGGGCCAGGGCCCGCTGGGAGGCCCGCCGGGCCGCCACCGTCACATGGGCGCCCAGGGCCGTCAGGCGCACCGCCAGCGCCTGCCCCACCGGGCCATAGCCGGTCACCAGCACCGGCGCGTCCCACAGAGTCCGCACCCGGCGCTCCAGCAGAATCCCGATGCACCCCTCCGCCGTGGGGATGGCGTTGAGGACGGTCAGCTCCTCCCGGGCAAAGTAGTCCACCATGGTGATGCCCGCCTCCCGGGCCAGCCGCCGGGCCTCGGCGGAGGGTTTGCCGGCCAGAGCCAGGGCCCCCGGTTTGGCGGACCGCAGAAGTCCCGCCAGCCCCACCGCCTCCACATCCAGCGGCAGGGGCAGCAGAATATAGTCGGCCCAGCCGATCTGTCCCGGCCCGCCCACCCGGAACCCCGCCCGGGCCAGGGCCCGGCCTGCGGCCGCCTGCCGGGCGTCGTCGCCTACCACCGCAAAGAGCTTATCTGTCATGGTGCATCCCCCCTGTGACTCAGCCTATGCGGGCCGGGGCCAGGGTGTGCGGACCGCAGCAAAAAAGGCAGGCCTTCCGGCCTGCCTGCGATGCAAAAGGGATCGTTTGGATTTATTTGATATACCGCTCCACGGCGCGTGCCACGATGCCGCCCAGCAGACCGCTGACCAGGAACTCCGCCACGCCCTGGACGCCCACCAGCAGGACCACAAAGATCAGGGGGTTGGTGGCGCCGTTGGCGGCCACCAGACCCTGGACGTAGTCGCAGTTATAGAAGGCCAGGACGATGTAGCCCATGAAGAAAACGGTGTTGAGCAGCGGGGCGCACATGGCGCTGACGATGCAGCTCCAGTTCCCCTTCTTGTCCAGGCGGCGCAGGGCCTCATAGATCAGGCCCACGCACAGGCCCATCAGCAGACGCATGCCCACGCACAGGATAAAGGTGTGCAGCGGGCTGACCTGGAACAGGGCGCTGGTCATGGCGGAGCCGCCGGTGATGGCGTCATAGAAGCTGACCGCGCCGAACACGGCGCCCAGAATCAGACCGGCCAGAGGGCCCATGGTGATGGCGCCCACCGCAATGGGCAGGGTCAAAAAGCTCATGTACAGCGGGCCCACCGGCACGCTGCCCAGGCCGATGGCCTTCATCACCAGTTCGATGGCTACCAACAGGGCCAGCCGGGTCAATGCCTGAAGATTGGTATGATTGCGATTCATAATGTCATTCCTCCTGCTGCCGTTCCGCCCTCAAAAACGGATACAGCGCAAAACTATAGCTTTTGTGTTTGCGAACCAAAGCTTTTTCGTCCGGCCCCACAGCCGGACCTTCCCACCGCCTTTTTCTATTTCCATCCTCTCTGCCGCGGCCCGACCGCCGGGCGGCGGCTGCATGATTCGTCCGGCCTTGGGTTGGAGTGCCGGTACAAAATGCCAAGAGGCGTTTACCTGTCGCAGGGGAACCGAATCCCCGCATCCTTCCGGGCCACCGTCAAAACCCGGCTCACCGCCAGGGAGGTATCCAGCATGCCGCTGCACATTTCCTGGTCACCGGCGTCAATGGCCCGGGCAAACGCCTCAAATTCCGCCGCACAGCGGGGGCGCTTGCCGTTGAGGGAGAAGTGTTCCTCTTTTCCATCGTTGAGATGGAGGGTGAGAGGGCCGCAGAAATTGGCGGTACTCTTTTGGAGCAGATAGCCGCGGGTGCCCTGGATCACATACCGGGGCGGGGCCGCGCAGTCCTTGGCGGCGATGCTCACCGCCTTGAAGGAGCGGTAATCCATGGTCAGGATGCCGCTGGTATCAATGCCGCGCTCCACATTGGCGGTATAATGGACCTGCTGGGGCTCTCCGAACAGGCCCACCAGATAGCTGATGTTGTAGACGGCCAGATCCATCAACGCGCCGCCCGCCTGGTTGGGGTCAAAGACGGGGGCCACCTGGCCGGCGCAGAAGGCGTCGTACCGGCTGGAATACTGGCTGAAATTGCACTGCACCAGCTTCACCGGGCCCACCCGGGGCAGCAGCTGACGCAGTTTATGGTAATTTTCCATGTACAGGGTGGTGACCGCCTCAAAGAGGAACAGGCCCTTTTTGCGGGCCAGGTCGGCCAGCTGGACCGCCTCCGCGGCGCAGGGCGCCAGCGGCTTTTCCACAATGACGTTCCGGCCCGCCTCCAGCGCCGCCCTGGTATAGGCGGTGTGGAGCAGATTGGGCAGCGCCACATAGACAGTATCCACCGCCTTCAGCAGTTCCTCATAGTCGGTGGTATGAAGGGGGACCCCATATTGTTCACAGAGGGCCTTGGCCTGGGCCGCGCTGCGCTGGGTGCTGCACAGGGCAGCCACCTCTACCACCGGCGACTGTGCCAGCCAGGGCAGAAACTCCTGGACGATTTTTCCGCTGCCTACAATGCCCAGTTTCATCCTGCCGTCCTCCTTTTCATCTGCCGCCCGCCCCGGGGCTGGTCTTCCCGGCGCGAGGGATGCAGGCGGCGGCTGTCGCCCCGGCGGGCCGGACGGCTGTTCATCTCATACAGCAAAGCCAGACCCTTCAGCATCAGTTCGGGGTCATAGGTCAGGGGATGCCGGCACAGGGGGGCCACATATTTGGCCAGGCCGCCGGTCAGCACCAGGGTAGCGGAGCTGCCCAGCTCCTCCTCGATCCGGGCCGCCATTCCGTCCAGAAGGACGGCGGTGCCCATCACCGAGCCCGAGAGCATACATTCCTGGGTAGTGGTGCCGATGGCGTGGCGGGGCCGCGCCAGATGAATCTGGGGCAGCTGGGCGCACCGGTCTCCCAGTGCCCGCAGGCCGGTGGACAGGCCGGGGCAGATCACCCCGCCCCGGAACACCCGGTTTTCATCCACCACATTAAAGGTCGTGGCGGTGCCCAGGTCCACCGTAATCACCGGCAGAGGGTAATTGGCCGCCGCATAGGCGGCGTCTGCAATCCGGTCCTTGCCCACAGCGGAGGGATCAGGAACCCCCATGGTCAGGCCGGTGCGGATATCGGGACCCACAATCACCGGGTCCTTGCCGGTATAGTGCCGTGCGCACACCGCCAGAGCTCCGGTGAGCTGAGGCACAACGCTGGTCAGCACAGCCCCCTCGAACCACACTTTGCGTTCGGGGTTGCGCCGCCGCGAAAAAATCCGATCCATTTCAGCACGGTACTCGGCTGCGGTATGGGTGCGCACCGTATCCATATGGGCCACAAAGCATACACGTCCGTCCTTGATGCCGCCCAGGGCGACGGTGGTGTTGCCTATATCGATGGCTAAGATCATGTGTTTTGAAAGCCTTTCGGCCCCTCCCTTCCAATCTATCGCTGCGCGTTTGGCAGCATCCGTTTAGATCGCTTTATTTTACCTCATTTTAACGTAACTTACAAGTGCTCCCCGCTTTTTCGAGAAAAAGCTTGGCAAAAAGCTTTACTGGGTACCATCAACTCTGGCCGCTCTTTATGCCGTTTGTGAGGGTTGCAGACTATGCCGCGCTCACGTTACGTCCGGGCTGCGCCCGGATACGATGCAAACCACCTCAAAACCTGGTTTTATGGCTCACCAAAAAGTTGCATAAAATCACAAAGCCCCGTTCCCATAAAAGGAGAGGGGCGTTCTTTTAAGATTAAGATCAGCACAACAGAACCGATGATTTTTCCAGGTGAACCAAGCGAATAGTAAAAATATTTTTATCATTTACTTGGCATGCCGTTTGACCAGGGTCAAAAATGCAGGGCCATACCGGGCGGCCTTCGTTTCACCAATGCCGCTGATTTGCAGCAGGTCTTCCTTGGTGGTGGGACGTCGGGTACAGATATCCCGCAGGGTGGCGTCGGAGAAAACCATGAAGGCCGGCAGTTTTTCCTTGCGGGCCAACTCCTTGCGCAGGGCATAGAGGGCGGCCAGCAGTTCTTCGTCCTGGGTGCTGAGGGTGAGGCGGGCGGCCTCCCGGCTGGCCTTGCGGCGGTTGGGATCGGTTGTGGGGTCGTTGGGGTCGGGCGCGCGGCGCTGGGGCACAGGCACCTTGACGGCCAGGCAGTTGGAACAGTTGTTGCAGGTCATGGGGCTCTTTTCTCCAAAATAGCGGAGCAGATCCGCCCGCAGGCACCGCCGGGTGGTGGCGTAAAACGTCATGTACTTGAGCCGTTCCCGGGCCTGTTCGGCCACGGCCTGGCGCACCTCGTCGGGCTGGTCGCCGGATTGCTCCTCCCGGTCAATGAGGTACTGGGCAATCCGCACGTCGCTGGGGGCGTAGAACAAAACGCAGCGGGCCGGTTCCCCGTCCCGGCCGGCGCGGCCCGCCTCCTGATAGTAGCTCTCGATGTCCTTGGGCATATTGTAATGGAGGACAAAGCGGACATTGGGCTTATCGATGCCCATACCGAAGGCGTTGGTGGCCACCATCACCTGGATCCGGTCATAGAGGAAATCCTCCTGGTTTTTCTTGCGTTCCTCCGGGGACATTCTGCCGTGGTAGGGCGCCGCCGCAATTCCCACCTGAGACACCAGGTTTGTCACTTCCCCCACCTGGCGGATGGTACTGCAATAGATGATGCCGGGGGCATCTCCCTCCTCCAGCAGGAACTTCACCAGGGCGTGGGGCTTTTCCCCCGAGATCACCCGCATGGTCTCAAACCGCAGGTTGGGCCGGTCAAAGCCGGTGGTCAGGCGGAAGGGCCGCTCCAGATCCAGCTTATCCTCGATGTCCTCCTTAACCCGGACGGTGGCTGTGGCGGTAAAGGCGCTGACCACCGGGCGGGTGGGCAGCTGGCGGACGAAATCCTGAATCTGCAGGTAGCTGGGCCGGAAATCATGGCCCCACTGGCTGATGCAGTGGGCTTCGTCCACCGTCACCATGCTGATGGGCTGTTCCTCGGCAAACCGCAGAAATCCCGGCATCTGGAGCCGTTCGGGCGCCACATAGATGATTTTGTACCGGCCCTCCTGGGCGCGGCGGAGCATCAGGGCCTTCTGGTTGTCGTTGAGGCTGTTGTTCAGGTAGGCCGCCGGCACGCCTGCCGCCACCAGCGCCCGGACCTGGTCCTGCATCAGGCTGATGAGGGGGCTGACCACCAGGGTGATCCCCGGCATCATCAGGGCCGGCACCTGGTAACAGATGGACTTGCCTGCGCCGGTGGGCATCACCGCCAGCACATCCCGCCCCGACAGAATCGCCTCCACGATCTCCTCCTGTCCTGGGCGGAAACGGTCATAGCCGAACACCCGTTTTAAAACGCTGTACTGATCCTCCATGATGGCCCTCCCTTCGGTCGATCGGTATGCAGTATACCACATTTTTTGTTTTGGGGCCAGCGGTCCGCATTTTATGACTTGTTTTCACGAGTTTTTAGCGGATTTTCCAGCATTTTTGGGTTTTTGAGGCCTTTGGGGCGGATAGATTTTTGCCTCATGACATGGTATAATAGTTGTAACGCGGACACTGGACGGAACTATGCCCCCTGGGCGCCATTCCCATCCGCCCCGGTGCGGAAGGTTATCTCGCATCTGACCGGGATCTGCGGCTGTCCCGCCAACGTCTATCCATCCAAAACGAGGTTAAACAATTATGGATCAAAAACTCATCACCTTTGCCGTGCCCTGTTACAACTCCGCGGCCTATATGCGTCACTGTGTCGACACCCTGCTCACCGCCGGGGAGGACGCCGAAATCATCCTGGTGGACGACGGTTCCACCAAGGACGAAACCCCCGCCATCTGCGACGAATACGCCGCCAAATACCCCACCATCGTCCGGGCCATCCACCAGGAGAACGGCGGCCACGGCGAGGGCGTCAACCAGGGCATCCGCAACGCCACCGGCATTTATTATAAGGTAGTGGACAGCGACGACTGGCTGGACACCGAGGCCCTGGAAAAGGTGCTGAACCGGCTCCGCCTCCTGCTCCACCGCGGCACCGCCCCCGACCTGATGTTCTGCAACTACGTCTATGAGCACGTAGAGGACGGCACCAGCCACACCGTCCGCTACACCAACGTGTTCCCCCAGAACCGTCTGTTTTCCTGGATGCACGTGGGCCACTTCCGCCCCGACCAGAACATCCTGATGCACTCGGTCATCTACCGCACCGAGGTGCTCCGCCGCTGCGGCATGGTGCTGCCCAAGCACACCTTCTATGTGGACAACATCTTTGTCTACCAGCCCCTGCCCTACGTCAAGAGCATGTATTACATGGATCTGGATCTGTACCGCTACTTCATCGGCCGGGCCGACCAGAGCGTCAACGAGAGCGTCATGGTCAAGCGGGTGGACCAGCAGCTGCGGGTGACCCGGTACATGATCGACTGCCAGGATCTGGACGCCCTGCCCCCCGAGCAGCACCGCCTGCGCAGCTACATGAGCCAGTATCTGTCCACCATGATGGCCATCAGCGACATCTTCCTGATTCTGGACGGCAGCCCCGAGGCCAAGGTCAAGAAGGCCGATCTGTGGGCCTATCTGCGGGCCCATGTGAGCCCCCGGGTTTACCGCCGGGTCAAGCTGTCCCTGGGCGGCGCCACCAACCTGAAAATCCCCGGCGGCGACAAGGTCACCATCTTCGGCTACCGTCTCGCCCGCAAGATCGTCAAGTTCAACTGATCGTTTTTTCCGCCCCCGGCCCGCCGCCGGGGGCTTTTCTTGAAGCTTGGCCCCGCCGGCGTTGGCACTTCCGGCGAAAAAGCCAAAAAATCCTGCTGAAAATCAGTGAATCCGTCATTGTACAGCCGGGGCCAAAGGGTGTATTATTATAGCAAGCTGTTGTTGGATACAACATTTCAGAGAAGCGTACCAATCGGACACAAGGAGGATATCATCTATGGCGTTACACGTTCTGGACGAAGCCAACCGCTGCCTGGGGTGCAAAAAGCCCATGTGCCAGCAGGGCTGCCCCATCAGCACCAACATTCCCGAAGTCATCCGCCTGCTGAAGGCCGGCGAGATGGACAAGGCGGGCCGGATGCTGTTTGAAAACAACCCCCTGACCACCGTCTGCAGCCTGGTCTGCGACCACGAAAAGCAGTGCGAGGGCCATTGCATCCGCAACCGGATGCCCTCCCACGACCCGGTACACTTCTCGGTGATTGAGAACTACATTTCCACCACCTACGCCAACAAGATGGTGGCCGGTCCCGCCCCCAAGAACGGCATGCGGGCCGCCATCATTGGTTCCGGCCCGGCCGGCCTGACCATTGCGGTGCTGCTGGCCCGGTGGGGTTATGACATCACCATCTTTGAGGCCCGGGACAAGATCGGCGGCGTCATGCGGTACGGCATCCCCAACTACCGCCTGCCCGACAGCGTCCTGGACGACTTCCAGTACCGTCACCTGGAGCTGAAGGGCATCAAGGTCCGCACCAACACCGAAATCGGCCGCACCCTCACCATCGACGACCTGTTCCGGGACGGCTACAAGAGCATTTTCATCGGCGCCGGCCTGTGGAAGGCCAACGCCATGCACATCAAGGGCGAAAGCCTGGGCAATGTGGCCTTCGGCATCGACTACCTGGCCAACAGCAAGGCCTTCCGGCTGGGGGACAATGTGGCGGTCATCGGCGTGGGCAACTCGGCCATGGACTGCGCCCGCACCGCCATCCGCAACGGCGCCCGCCACGTCACCTGCTACGCCCGCCGGGACGAGAGCTGCATCAGCGCCTCGGCCTATGAGGTCAGCTACGCCAAGCTGGAGGGCGTGGGCTTCCGGTTCTGCAAGGCCCCGGTGGAGATCCGGGACGACGGCCTGATCTGCCGCGACACCGTCAAGGGCGAGGACGGCCGCTTCACCCAGGTGGAGGGCAGCGAGAAATTCTACGCCCACACCGGCGTCATCATTTCGGTGAGCCAGGGCTCCGAGAGCAGCCTGATTCAGACCACCACCGGCATCGACACCAACCAGAAGGGCCTGCTGACGGTGGACCCCAGCGGCCGCACCACCCGTCCCGGCGTCTTTGCCGGCGGCGACGCCGTCAAGGGCGCCCGCACCGTGGTGGAGGCCGTGGCCATGGCCAAGGACGTAGCCGTCGCCATGGACGAGTATATGAAGTCCCTGCCCGCCGACGATGCCGCCGATCCCTACGCCAACATCCCGGTCTTTGACACCCCCACCTCCGACGTGCTGGGGGAGCAGGATCTGAAGATCTGATGCACAGGGATTTCACTTGACCTCTCTGGGCCTTTTTGATAGAATAAAGTTGTCCCGCGTCTGCTGGTTTCGGTGGACGCGGGGCTTTTCTTTTTTGCCTTGTTCCGGGGAAACCCCTTTTTCCCGGATAGGTCCGGACCCGAGGCCCATATCCTAATTTTGTGCGGGCCTTCTCCGGGCTTTGATTTCTTTCCGTTTGCGTGGCATACTGCATCAAGGAGGTGTCTGCCATGAATCACCGCAGCGAAACGCTCCGCATTCTGCGGACCGCCCTGGCCCTGGTGGCCGGCAACGCCCTTTACTCCCTCACCGTGGTCCTGTTCCTGATTCCCTCCGGCCTGATTACTGGCGGCGCCACCGGCATCGCCCTGGCCGCCAACCGCGTCAGCGGCCTGCCGGTGTCGGGAGTGCTTCTCTTTGTCAACGTCCTGATGCTGGTGGTGGGCTGGGTCCTGCTGGGCCGCCGGTTCGCCATCTCCACCCTGGCCAGCACCTTTCTGTCCCCCCTCACCCTGGCCATCTGGGAGGGACTGTTTCAGGATTACGTCCTCACCGACGACCTGCTGCTGTGCACCATCTTCGCCGGGCTGGGCATCGGCATTTCTCTGGGCATCGTCATCCGCACCGGCGGTTCCACCGGCGGCATGGACATTCCCCCGCTGGTTCTCCAGAAGTATTTCCGCATCCCGGTGGCCGTCAGCATGACCGTCTTTGACCTCACCATCCTGATGGCCCAGGCCGTCTCCAGTCCCAAGGAACAGGTGCTCTACGGCATCGTGCTGGTGTTTGTCTACTCCACCGTCCTGGATAAGGTCATCATGATGGGCGAGCACCGCACCGAGGTCAAGATCATCAGCGCCCACACCGACGAAATCCGTTCGGTGATCCTCTCGGAGCTGGACCGGGGCGTCACCCTTCTGTCCGCCGAGGGCGGCTATCTCCGCCAGCCCGGCCAGCTGCTGCTGACCGTCATCTCCAACCGCCAGCTTCCCCGGCTGGAAAAGCTGGTCCGGGCCATCGACCCCGCCTGCTTTATGGTGGTCAGCGAGGTCACCGAGGTCCGGGGCCGGGGCTTCTCCCTGGAAAAAGACTACCGAGAATAACCCTTACAACAAAAGCGCCCTTCCAAGCCGGAAGGGCGCTCTTTTGTTCTATGCTGTTTTGGTTGGGATCAGGCCACCTGAGCGCCTTCCCGCAGGGTTGCCAGGACCCGGTCCTGGAGGGCCAGCAGATGGACATAGCCCTCGCCCATGGTCTCGGTGTAGCTGGCGTAGGTCTCCAGATCGGCGTCGGTGGGGGCCAGATTCAGGCTCTCGGCCACCGCCTGGAAGATCAGCAGCTGGTTGCAGGAGGTCAGGATATCCTGCTCGGTGTCGGCCAGCAGGGCGTCGGCGCTGTCGTAGCCCAGGAAGCCGGACAGGAACTCATCCAGGGTGCTGTAGCCGAACATGGATGCGTAGTTGTTGTAGTAGCTCAGCTGGCTGTTCACCTGGTAGTTCAGCACCACGTCGGGAATGCTGGACACCTTGGACTCCTCGGTCAGGTAGTCCACAATGGCGTTGGTCAGGTTGGACTGGTACAGGGCATCGTAGAAGTACTGGTCCACCTGATCCACGGTGTGCAGGTCGTTCAGCTCGCCGAAGTTCTCCTCCACCCAGGCGTCGGTGGCCTCGGGCAGGACGCTGACCGACAGGCTGTTCAGGGTGACGTTGAAGACGGCTTCCTTGCCCGAGAGGGTAATGGTGTTGCCGGCCTCATCGGTGGAGTCGCCGTAGTCGTCGGGGAAGGTGACGGTCACATCGAAGTTGTCCCCCACGTTGTGGCCGATGATCTGATCCTCAAAGCCGGCGATGAAGGTGCCGCTGCCCAGGGTCAGGTCATAGCCCTCGGCGGTGCCGCCGGTAAAGACCACGCCGTCCACCGTACCGCTGTAGTCGATGTTGGCAATGTCCCCCTCCTCAGCTGCCCGGCCGGTGACCGGCTGATTGATGCGGTAGCTGTCCAGCAGGCTGTCCCACTGGGCCTGGAGATCCTCCTCCGAGGGCTCCACGTCGGACTTGCGCAGGGAGATGGAGGCAAAGTCCTCGGGCAGGGTCACATAGTCCAGGGCGGTGACCCCTTCCCAATGGCCGTTGGTGTCGAGGCCCTGGCTGTAGGTAAAGTTCTGATAGTCGTAATTGGCGGCGGGGCCCAGCACCGAGCTGGTGGCCTCCGAGGAGGACGCGCCGCAGCCGGCCGCCGAAATCGCCAGCGCCAGCGCAGCGGCCAGCGCCGCAGCAGAACGAAGATGCTTCAAGTGAAAAACCTCCTGATGACAGGGGCGCAGCGGGCCGCCGCGCCGGTTGTATTGGGTGCAAAAGATCTGCCCGGGCCGGGCAGGATGTACTTCAGTATAGCGGACAATTGTAAAAAAAGAAAGTTCTTTTACAAAATTCCCATAAACTTTCCCCATGGCGGTCTCTGCGGCTGGAAAAGCCCGCCCCCTTTGTGCTACAATAGAAAAAACGTCAGCCATATGGAGGAGGATTCTATGGATTACAATAAAGCAGCTCTCGAAATGCACGAGACCCACCACGGCAAGGTGGGCATTGTCAGCAAGGTGGAGGTCAAGACCCGGGACGATCTGTCCACCGCCTACACCCCCGGCGTGGCCGAGCCCTGCCGCAAGATTGCCGCCAACCCCGAGGACGTCTACCGCTACACCTTTAAGAACAACATGGTGGCGGTGGTCTCCAACGGCACCGCCGTGCTGGGCCTGGGCGACATCGGCCCCGAAGCCGCCCTGCCGGTGATGGAGGGCAAAGCGGTCCTGTTCAAGCAGTTCGGCGGGGTGGACGCCTTCCCCGTCTGCATCAACGCCCCCGACGCCGCCAGCGTCATCGCGGCCTGCAAGGCCATCGCCCCCACCTTCGGCGGCATCAACCTGGAGGACATCAAGAGCCCCGAGTGCTTTGAGATCGAGCAGGTGCTGGAGAAGGAGCTGGACATCCCGGTCTTTCACGATGACCAGCACGGCACCGCCATTGTGGTGACCGCCGCCCTCATCAACGCCCTGCGGGTGGTGGGCAAGAAGATGGAGGACGCCCACATCGTCCTGAACGGCCCCGGCGCCGCCGGCACCGCCATCATCAAGATGCTGATGACCGCCGGCGCCAAGGACATCATCGCCGTGGACCAGTTCGGCACCTTGTACAAGGGCTGCAACAGCGCCGAGGCCCACAAGAACTGGCTGGGTGAAGTCACCAACCCCCGCCAGATCAAGGGCGGTCTGGCCGAGGCCATTGAGGGGGCCGACGTGTTCATCGGCGTGTCCAAGCCCGGCTGCCTGACCACCGAGATGTGCCGCCACATGGCCAAGGACGCCATCGTCTTTGCCATGGCCAACCCCACCCCCGAGATCATGCCCGACGAGGCCAAGGCCGGCGGCGTGCGGGTGATTGCCACCGGCCGCAGCGACTTCCCCAACCAGGTCAACAACGTCCTGTGCTTCCCCGGCCTGTTCAAGGGCGCCCTGTCGGTGCGGGCCCGGGACATCAACGATTCCATGAAGCTGGCCGCCGCCTACGCCATTGCCGACCTGATTACCGATGAAGAGCGCAGCGACGAGTACATCATCCCCAACGCCTTTGATCCCCGCGTGGCCGAGAGTGTGGCCAACGCCGTGGCCCAGGCTGCCCGGGAGACCGGCGTGGCCCGGCTGTAAGGAGGGAACGCCATGAGAACCATCCCCGCCCAGCGGATCACCGAGGCGGTGGCGGCCCTGTGCATTGAGGCCAACACCCATCTGCCCGCCGACGTGGAAGCCGCTCTGCAGGCGGCCCGGGCCTCCGAGCCCTGGCCTCTGGCCCAGACCACCCTGGGCCTGTTGTGCGACAACCTGACCGCCGCCGGCGAGGCCGGCCTGCCCATCTGCCAGGACACCGGCATGGCCTGTGTCTTTGTGGAGCTGGGCACCGACGTCCACATCGAGGGGGACTTTGAGGCCGCCATCCACGAGGGCGTCCGCCGGGGCTACACCGACGGATACCTGCGCAAGAGCATTGCCGCCGATCCCCTCCGCCGGGGCAACACCGGCGACAACACCCCCGCCGCCATCACCGTCCATCTGGTCAACGGCGAGGGCTGCACCATCACCGTGGCCCCCAAGGGCTTCGGCAGCGAGAACATGAGCCGCATCGGGATGCTCAAACCCGCCGACGGCGTGGAGGGATTCAAGCAGTTTGTGGTGGACACCGTCCGCCAGGCCGGCTCCAACCCCTGCCCGCCGGTGATTCTGGGCGTGGGCGTGGGCGGCAGCTTTGACAAGGTGGCCTATCTGGCCAAGAAAGCCCTGCTGCGCCCCCTGGACGTCCCCAATCCCGACCCCTACTACGCCGACCTGGAAAAGGCCCTGCTGGAGGAAATCAACGCGCTGGGCATCGGGCCCCAGGGCTTCGGCGGCCGCACCACCTGTCTGGGCCTGGCCATCGAGCAGATGCCCACCCATGTGGCCGGCCTGCCGGTGGCGGTGAACGTCTCCTGTCACGTCACCCGCCGGGCCACCGCCCGGCTGTGAACCGCCGGCCCAGCCATTCACCTGTTTACAAGCAAGGAGTCGAACCCCTATGGAATACAAACTGACAGCCCCCTGCACAGCGGAAGACCTGGCCCCCCTGCGGGCCGGGGACACCGTGCTGCTGTCGGGGGTGGTGTACACCGCCCGCGACCAGGCCCACAAGCGGATGATGGAGGCTCTGGACGCCGGCGAGGCCCTGCCCTTCCCCATTGAGGGCAGCGCCATCTACTACGTCGGCCCCACCCCCGAGCGGCCCGGTCAGGTCATCGGCTCGGCGGGCCCCACCACCTCGGGCCGCATGGACGCCATGTCCCCCCGTCTGCTGGACCTGGGCAACAAAATCATGATCGGCAAGGGCAAGCGCAGCGACGCCGTCAAGGCCGCCGTCCAGCGCAACGGCGCCGTCTATCTGGCCGCCCTGGGCGGGGCCGGCGCCCTGATGGCCAAGAGCGTGGAATCGCTGGAGGTCATCGCCTGGCCCGATCTGGGCTGCGAGGCGGTCCGCCGGCTCACCGTCCAGGATATGCCTCTGACCGTCATTCTGGACAGCGTGGGAGGCGACCTGTACCAGGCCGGCCCCGCCGCCTATCTGGCCAGCCTGTAACGGCCTGAAACCGGCCCCCTGACCTTGCGTTACGACGCCGGTTGTGGTACTCTTATCATAATCCCATCATCACCTGCCCGCCGGGCAGAAAACAGGAGGCAGAACCAATCATGACCATCCACCAGTCCGCAGAAGATTACCTGGAAACCATCCTGATGCTGACCGAGCGTCAGGGCAAGGTGCGCTCCATCGACGTTGTCAATGAGCTGGGCTTCACCAAGGCCAGCGTCAGCATCGCCATGAAAAAGCTGCGCGAAAACGGCTACATCGCGGTGGACGGCGAGGGCAATCTGACCCTGCTGCCGCCGGGCAAGGAAATCGCAGAGCGGATCTACAGCCGTCACCGCCTGCTGACCCACTTCTTTATGCAGCTGGGAGTGGACGAAAAGACCGCCGCCGAGGACGCCTGCAAGGCAGAACACATCCTCAGCGAGGTCACCCTGGAGAAAATCCGCCAGCGCGCCCTCCTCACCGACGCCGAGAGCACCTGCCAGGGCGAATAAGTCCCCGTCGTTTCCACAGCGCCAAAAACAACAAAAAGCCCGCCGTCCCGAAAACCAGGACGGCGGGCTTTTTTATGATTCAGATTGGATGGAAAAATCCCTTACTTTGCCTTGGGGCCAGCGTTGGCGATCTCAGCGGCCATGTGGGGATACTTCTTGGAGAAGTTGTCCTCGAACATCTTGGCCAGCTTGTTGGCCTGCTCGTCGTAAGCAGCCTTGTCAGCCCACATGCCGCGGGCATCCAGCATCTCGGCGGGCACGCCGGGGCAGCTGGTGGGATAGTCCACGTTGAAGACGTCGTGATGCTTGAACTCCACGTTGTCAAAGTCGCCGTTCAGAGCAGCGGAGACCATGGCGCGGGTGTAGCTCAGCTTCATGCGCTTGGCGCCTGCAGCTGCGCTGCCGCCTGCCCAGCCGGTGTTGACCAGGTAGACCTTGGTGCCGTAAGCATCCAGCTTGTCGCCCAGCATCTTGGCGTAGACCTGGGGATCCATGGGCATGAAGGGCTCGCCGAACAGGGTGGAGAAGGTGGGCTGGGGCTCGGTGATGCCGCGCTCGGTGCCGGCCAGCTTGGAAGTGAAGCCGGTGACGAAGTGGTACATGGCGGCTTCCTTGCTCAGGCGGCTGATCGGAGGCAGAACACCGAAGGCGTCAGCGGTCAGGAAGATGACCACCTTGGGGATGCCGCCCTCGCCGGGGATCTGAGCGTTGGAGATGTAGTCCACGGGGTAGCCCACGCGGGTGTTCTCGGTCAGGCTGTCGTCGTCAAAGTTCAGCTCGCGGGTCTCGGGGTCCATGACCACGTTCTCCACCAGAGAACCAAACTTGATGGCGCGGAAGATGTCGGGCTCGTTCTCCTCTTTCAGGTTGATGCACTTGGCGTAGCAGCCGCCCTCAAAGTTGAAGATGCCGTCGGGGCTCCAGCCGTGCTCGTCGTCGCCGATCAGCTTGCGGGCGGGGTCAGCAGACAGGGTGGTCTTGCCGGTGCCGGACAGGCCGAAGAAGACGGCGGTCTCGTGGGTCTCGGGATCCATGTTGGCCGAGCAGTGCATGGGCAGGACGTTCTCCTTGGTCATGACGTAGTTCATGGTGGAGAAGACGCTCTTCTTGATCTCGCCGCTGTACTGGCTGCCGGCGATGACGATGAGGTGAGCCTCATAGTCGATCATGATGGCGGCCTCGCTGTTGACGCCGTCCACAGCGGGATCGCACTTGAAGCCGGGGGCCACCAGCATGGTGTAGTCAGCCTCGCCGTACTCGGCCAGCTGCTCTGCGGTGGGGCGGATCAGCAGCTGGTGGATGAACAGGTTCTGGCTGGCCAGCTCATTGATGATGCGGAACTTCTTGGTGTACTTGGGGTCTGCGCCGGCGTAGCCGTCAAAGATGAAGATCTCGCGGCCCTGCAGGTAGGCAGCCACTTTGCCCTTGATGGCGTCGAACTTCTCGCGGCTGATGGGGCGGTTGACCTTGCCCCAGGCGATGTCATTGTGCACACCCTCGGTGTCCACAATGAACTTGTCGTTGGGCGAGCGGCCGGTGTACTTGCCGGTGGTCACCACCAGGGCGCCGGTCTTGCTCAGGCTGCCCTCGCCGCGGCGCAGTGCAGCCTCAGTCAGCTGTGCAGGGGTCAGGTTGCGGTACACGGCCTTGGGGCCAATGATGCCGTATTTCTCAATGCCATACGTTTCCATTGCTTACGTCCCTCCGTTTAGTGTTTATCCATAGACAAGACGCCGCCCTGCATCCCGCCAGGCGGCACATACCTATCTGGTCAGTGTAATTATACCACATTTTTCCCGCACATTACAAGGGCACAAGCCGCTTTTTGGATGCTCCCACAACAAAAGGGGCAGAGATTGCCAAATGTTTGTCTATCTCCCCGGCAGGCGTAAACTTTTTGTGAACATCCGGTTTTCCGGCCCTTTCCCCTTGACAGAAAGGCGGGAAAGGGCTATACTCTTAGCAGTCGTAAGGCTAGAGTGCTAAAACCGTTCAGGAGGTGCGCTCCATGATTCAATTCGTTTGTACATCCGCCCCTTTGGGGTCGGGTTTCTTTCTCCCGCCGCCGTGTTAGCAGCTGCGTCGCAAGAGTGACAAAGTCACGCTGCACCGCCGGCGGAATCATCCACTTTACGGCATCACTGCACCCCCGCGTGCGCCGAGCGCACCGGTGAATGGAGGGAAGCTTTTATGAATACCAATCAATACACCCAGAAAACCATCGAGGCCATCCAGGCGGCCCAGCAGCTGGCTGTGGAGTACCAGCACAACGCCCTGGAGCCCGAACACCTGCTGCTGGCCATTGCCAGCCAGGAAAACGGGCTGATCCCCCAGCTGCTCCAGAAAATGAGCGTGGACACCGGCAGCTTCACCGCTGCCGTGGCTGAAAAGCTGTCTGCCCTGCCCCGGGTGTCCGGCTCGGGCCGTGACCCCGACAAAATCTATATCTCCCAGGCCGCCGACAAGGCCCTGAGCGCCGCCGCCCGGGAGGCCAAGGCCATGAAGGACGAGTTCATCAGCGTCGAGCATCTGATGCTGGGCCTGCTGAGCGAGACCACCAGCAACACCGCCGAACTGTTCCGGGCCTTCGGCATCACCAAGGACAGTTTCCTCAAGGTGCTCAGCTCGGTGCGCGGCAACCAGCGCGTCACCACCGACAACCCCGAGGAGACCTACAACGCCCTGCAGAAGTACGGTCAGGATCTGGTGGATCTGGCCCGCAAGCAGAAGCTGGACCCCGTCATTGGCCGGGACCAGGAGATCCGCAACGTCATCCGCATCCTGTCCCGTAAAACCAAGAACAACCCCTGTCTGATCGGCGAGCCCGGCGTAGGCAAAACCGCCATCGCCGAGGGCCTGGCCCAGCGGATTGTCCGGGGCGACGTGCCCGAGAACCTGAAAGACCGGACCATCTTCAGCCTGGACATGGGCGCTCTGGTGGCCGGCGCCAAGTACCGCGGCGAGTTCGAGGAGCGGCTCAAGAGCGTGCTGAACGAGGTGAAGAAGAGCGAGGGCAAAATCATCCTCTTCATCGATGAGCTGCACACCATTGTGGGCGCCGGCAAGACCGACGGCGCCATGGACGCCGGCAACCTGCTGAAACCCATGCTGGCCCGCGGCGAGCTGCACTGCATCGGCGCCACCACCCTGGACGAGTACCGCCAGTATATCGAGAAGGACCCCGCCCTGGAGCGCCGGTTCCAGCCGGTGCAGGTGGACGAACCCACCGTGGAGGACACCATCTCCATCCTGCGGGGCCTGAAAGAGCGGTATGAAGTGTTCCACGGCGTCAAGATCAACGACAGCGCCCTGATTGCTGCCGCCACCCTCAGCGACCGGTACATCACCGACCGCTTCCTGCCCGACAAGGCCATCGACCTGGTGGACGAAGCCTGCGCCATGATCAAGACCGAGATGGACAGCATGCCCAGCGAGATGGACGACATGGCCCACAAGATCACCCAGCTGCAGATCGAGCAGGTCAGCCTGAAAAAGGAGACCGACGCCCTGAGCCAGAGCCGGCTGAAGGACATCGAGCGGGAGCTGGCCGAGCTGCAGGACAAGTTCAAGCAGATGAAGGCCCAGTGGGAAAACGAGAAGAACGCCATCGGCAAGGTCCAGACCCTGCGGGAGCAGATCGAGCAGACCAACGCCGCCATCGAGAAAGCCCAGCGGGAGTACGACCTGAACAAGGCCGCCGAGCTGAAATACGGCCGCCTGCCCGAGCTCCAGAAGGAGCTGGCCGCCGAGGAAAAACTGGCCGCCGAGAAGAAGGAGGCCAGCCTCCTGCGGGACCGCGTCACCGACGAGGAAATCGCCCGGATCGTGGCCCGCTGGACCGGCATTCCGGTGGAGAAGCTGGTGGAAGGCGAGCGGGAGAAACTGCTCCACCTGGACGATGTGCTGCATAAGCGGGTCATCGGCCAGGACGAGGCCGTCACCAAGGTGAGCGAAGCCATCCTGCGCAGCCGTGCCGGCATCGCCAACCCCAACCGGCCCATCGGCAGCTTCCTGTTCCTGGGCCCCACCGGCGTGGGCAAGACCGAGCTGGCCAAGGCCCTGGCCGAGAGCCTGTTCGACGATGAAAAGAACCTGGTTCGGATCGACATGACCGAATATATGGAGAAATTCAGCGTCAGCCGCCTGATCGGCGCGCCTCCGGGATACGTGGGCTATGAGGAGGGCGGCCAGCTGACCGAGGCCGTCCGCCGCAAGCCCTACAGCGTGGTGCTGTTCGACGAGGTGGAAAAGGCCCACCCCGACGTCTTCAACATCCTGCTGCAGGTGCTGGACGATGGCCGCATCACCGACAGCCAGGGCCGGACGGTGGACTTCAAGAACACTATCATCATCCTGACTTCCAACCTGGGCAGCGACATCATCCTGAACGACCTGGAGCAGAGCCGCGCCTCCGGCTCCAACGAGCTGAGCGCCGAGGCTCGCCAGCAGATCGACGCCCTGCTGCGCAGCAAGTTCCGTCCGGAATTCCTCAACCGTCTGGACGAGATCGTCTACTACAAGAGCCTCACCAAAGAGGAGGCCCGCAAGATTGTGGACCTGCAGCTGAACGACCTGCGCCGCCGGATGGAGGAGGGCAAGCACCTCAAGCTGGAGATCACCACCGCCGCCTGCGACGCCATTCTGGACGCCGCCTACGACAGCGTCTACGGCGCCCGTCCCATCAAGCGGTTCATCCAGAGCCGCATCGAGACCATCGTGGCCAAGGCCATCATCCGCGGCGACTTTGCCGAGGGTGCAACCCTGACGGTGGACTGGGACGGCAGCCAGTTTATCCTCAGGTAAAGCCTCTGTAAAGGGGCGGGCAAATCCGGCCCGGCCCCTTGAATACATGGGCTAAATATGCTATGATAAGCATTGAAATGTGCTTTCCGTCGCCGGAAGCCGGCGTCGGGAGGCACATTTTTTTGGGCGGACGCTCCGCCCATGCGCGGGAAAGCCGCCCTGTTCCGGGCCCTTTCCCCGGGCCTGTTTCCGGCCGTTGGAACCCGGCGGGCCCGTCCGTTTTTCACCCTTTGACCAAAGAAAGTTGAGTTGATTTATCCATTATGGACGATGGCAGTATGATGATCGTTGCGGCGCTGGTCGTGTTGATCGCTCTTTCCGGCTTTTTCTCCGCTTCCGAGACCGCCTATTCCTCTCTGAACGAGATCCGGCTGAAAAACCGGGCCGAAAACGGCGACCAAAAGGCCGCGCGGGTGCTGGCGCTGGCGGAGCAGTATGACAAGCTCCTGTCCTCCATCCTCATCGGCAACAACATCGTAAACATCTCGGCCTCCTCTCTGGGTACCGTTCTCTTTATCCAGCTGGTGGGCGCCGAAAAGGGCCCCACCCTCTCCACCATTGTGCTGACGCTGGTGGTGCTGATCTTCGGCGAGGTCACCCCCAAGAGCATGGCCAAGGAATCCCCCGAGGCATTCGCCACCGCGGTGGCCCCCATCCTGCAGGTGATTGTCACCCTGCTGACCCCGCTGAACTGGCTGTTCACCCAGTGGAAAAAGCTGATCGGCCATTTCTTCCGCGCCCAGGAGGAGCCCGACACCATCACCGAGGGCGAGCTGATCACCATGGTCTCGGAGGCCGAGAGCGAAGGCGAGCTGACCGACCGGGAGGGCGAGCTGATCCGCAGCGCCATTGAGTTCGACGACGTGGAGGTCCAGGAAATCCTGACCCCCCGCGTGGACGTGGTGGCCGTGCGGGATACCACCCCGCTGGAGGAGCTGGCCCAGGTCTTTGCCGAATCGGGCTATTCCCGTCTGCCGGTCTATCACGGCACCATCGACGACATCATTGGCGTGGTCCACGAAAAGGACTATTATCTGGCCCGCCTCCACAAGCAGACCACCCTGCAGAGCCTGGTGACCCCGGCTCTGTTCACCACCGGCACCACCAAGATCTCCGCCATGCTCCGCACCTTCCGCGAGGAGCACCATCACATGGCGGTGGTGGTGGACGAATACGGCGGCACCGAGGGCATCATCACCCTGGAGGACATCCTGGAGGAGCTGGTGGGCGAAATCTGGGACGAACACGACGAGGCGGTGGAGGACTTCCGCCAGCAGTCGGACGGCAGCTGGCTGGTGTCCGGCTCGGCCAGCGTGGATGACCTGTACGACAAACTGGACATCCCGCCCCAGGAGACCGACTCCAACACCGTCAACGGCCTGCTGCAGGACCTGACCGGCCATCTGCCCAAGGTGGGGGACGGCTTCCAGCTGGGGAACTACAGCGGCGTGGTCACCCACACCGCCCGCCGCCGGGTGGCGGAAATCCGCCTTACCCCCATCCCGCCCCGGCCCGAGGAAAACGAGAACCCGGCGCCCCGCCGCTTCTCCCGCTCCTCGGAATCTGCATAACGTCACATAACACAGCGCCCCGCTGGTCCTGAAACCGGCGGGGCGTTTTTGTTGTCAGGTTTCCTGGGCTTCGTTTTCCACATAGAAGGCGATTTTGGTGATGTATTCGCTCTCGTCGTGGGTGGTGAGGTAGTCGTTGATGCAGAACTCGTAGGCGTCGGACACAATCCGCAGGCCGTTGTCCCGGCAATAGTCCAGCAGCTGCCGGTAGGACCGGCCCACCGACAGATAATCCCCCACATGATAGATGCAGGCCAGCCGTCCCGCCGGCATCCGATGGATGTTCCCGGCCTGGTCGGTCTTTTCGATGGGCAGAAAGGCCAGGGAGGCCTCGGTGTACCGCCCCGCCAAAATCCGCTCCCGCGGCACCACCACCCCGCACTGGAAAAACACCGGCAGCTTTTCCCGGAACGCCTCGGCAAAGCACTGCTTGGTGGCCACGCTGATTTCCCGCAGGGTACAGGGCGGCTCCACCGGCCGGCAGAGGAGATACTGTTCTCCGGCGTATTCCAGGCCGATGTTCTGCCCCGGCCGGCAGTGGGCCAGCGAGGCCTCCATCTGGCCGCACCGGTTCTGGACCCGGCTGCGGAGCATCCGCAGCTCCTCGATTTTCTGGTCGATGACGTCCAGCTGGCGGTGCAGGGTGGCCAGGCTGCTGTCCAGGTCATAGTGCTCCATATGGGCCCGGATCTCCTGCAGGGAGAAACCGATCTTCTTCATAATCAGGATGGTGTCCAGGTAGTCGATCTGGCTGGCGCTGTAATAGCGGTAGCCGTTGTCCGGGTCCACCCAGGTGGGCCGGAATAGCCCGATTTTGTCGTAAAAAATCAGGGTCTGCTTGGAGATGTTCTGATAGCGGGCCACCTCGCCGATCGAAAAGAGATTTTCCATGTCTGCCCCCTTGACACTATAGTTACTATATCCTTTATACTATCATTGTAATGAAATCAATCCGCAATGCAAGAGGAGTTTGTATGTCTCGCAGCACCGTATCCGTCTGGCTCCGCCGTCTGGGAGAGGGAATTACCTTCCGGCGGGTGGGGCTCATCCTTCTGGGGGCCATGATCGCCACCTTCGGCATCCACAACATTCACCAGCAGACCGGCATCACCGAGGGCGGTGTCATCGGCCTGATGCTGTTCGTCGAGCACTGGCTGGGGGTTTCCCCCGCCTTCATCACCCCGGTGCTGGACCTGAGCTGTTATCTGCTGGCCTTCAAGTATCTGGGCGGCGGCTTCATCAAGATTTCCGCCATTTCCACCCTCAGCGTGTCCCTGTTTTACAAGCTGTGGGAGCAGTTCCCGCCCATGCTGCCCGACCTGTCCGGCCATCCTCTGATGGCGGCCCTGGCGGGCGCCCTGTTTGTGGGCGTCGGAGTGGGCATCATTGTGCGGCAGGGCGGGTCCAGCGGCGGCGACGACGCCCTGGCCCTCACCATTTCCCGGGTCAGCGGGTGGCGGCTGTCCCGCTCTTACCTGTTCACCGACCTGGTGGTCCTGTTCCTCTCCCTCAGCTACATCCCCCTGACCCGCATCGCCTTCTCCCTGATTACCGTCACCCTGTCCTCCTACCTTATCGACCGCATCCAGAATTTCACCTTCCGCCGGCCCATGCGGGAGACCCAATAACTACAAAAGCGGCAGCTGTTTTCACAGCTGCCGCTTTTTGCGGTTTCCGATGAACGCTCAGGCTTCCGCCTTGCCGGTGCAGTAGTCCACGATGTGGCGGAACATCTGTTCCACCGCCGGGGCCATGGCCGAGGGCCGGGGCAGAGCCAGACCCACCACGCGCTCCTCCGAGGGCTCGATGGGCAGGATCTGGATATTGGCCTGGCAATCCTTCACCGTCAGCTGGGGCAGGATGGACATGCCCACGCCGGCCTCCACCATGGCGATGTTGGCCATGTCGTCGATGACATGGCAGCAGCGCTGAACCCCGATCTTGTACTTCTTCAAAAACCGGCGCATGTCGGCGTCGGTGGCGTCGCCCTGCACCACAAAGTTTTTCTGGCTCATCATGGCGGGGGTCATCACCCCGTCGGGCGGAGCGGGCCAGTCGGCCGGCAGCAGGGCCAGCAGCGGCTCCCGCAGCAGCTCGGTCAGGGTGAATTCCTCCTGACAGCTGGAGGCCAGGAAACCGATGTCCACCTGGCCGCTGCGCAGCCATTCCTTGACGTCGTCGTAGGTGCCCTGATAGACCTCCACGTCGATCTGCGGATACTGGGCCTTGAAGCTCTGGAGGATGCCCGGCAGCAGATGGGTGCACACCGAGCTGAAGGTTCCCAGGCGAACCTTGCCCTTTTCCAGGCCGTTGAGGCGGGCAATGCTCTGCTGCAGGGCTTCATCGCTGTTCAGCACCGCCCGAATGGCCGGGTAAAGGGATGCGCCGTAGCTGGTCATGGTCACGCCGCTTTTGCCGCGGGTGAACAGGGCAAAGCCCAGCTCCTCCTCCATCACGGCGATTGCGTGGCTGATGGCGGAGGGAGTCAGATGGAGCTGCTGGGCCGCCTTGTTGAAGCTGCCCTGCCGCGCCACCGCGTCGAAGATCTCATACGAAAACAAAGTCATCCGATACACTTCCCCACTTGTGAATCTTCTTCATCTTTTATGTGAAGGTGATGAAGTTCCTTTTGTTGAGTGTACTATCTCCCCCGCCCTTTGTCAAGCGGTATCACCCTTGTTTCACCAGCTTACTGCCCGCGGAAGGCCTTGAGAGCCTCGTCGGCCCGGATGGCCGCCGGGGTAAAGCTGTTGTTTTTCCACCAGGCGGCCAGGGACGCGGCCACGGTGAGGCCCGAAGTCACCAGCTGTTCCAGCTGGCTGTCCTCGATGGGCAGCACCGGCTTGCCTGCCGCCGACAGGATCTGGTTGGTCAGGGCCAGGGCCAGGCAGGCGGTGCGGGCAATGGTGCCAATGGAAATTTCGTTCATGGCGTACTCCTTTCTTTTAAGTAAGGTGTTCCAGTTTGTTTTCCAGGTCCCCGATGCGGTGGTCGGCGACCTTCATCTTTTCTTCCAGCACCGGCACCCGCTGGGCGAAATTGTTGTGGAGCCGGACCTCCCGGGTCAGCTCCTCCAGCTTGGTGTCGGTGACGGCCTGGCTTTTGCTGTTGGCGATCAGGACTCCCACCAGGGTCACCGCCCCCGACAGGGCGGCCGCGATGACGCTCTCCATTCCATCACCCCCGCAGCCCGGTCAGGCCTGCCCGGGTGATGATGGAGGGATAGTCTTTGTAAGCGTGGGAAATGTCCACGTTTCCGGCGATGCCCTCCAGCTGGCCAGTGCTGGTGTACTGCCACATCCCGTGGCTGCGGGCGGGGCGCTGGCCGCGATAGTCGGCAATCCACAGATCGTAGGCCGCCAGACGGTCCATATCCAGCTCGGTGTTGGCGTAATAGGTATAGGTGTACACCATGGCGTACAGGCCCCAGCTCTCGACGGTGTCGGCGGCATAGGCCACCAGGTCGGTGAGGGCGTCGGCGCTCAAAGGCTTGAGCTTGTTGTCCTCCACGTCCACCGCCGCCGGCAGGGTCAGGGTTTTGCCGGTCAGCGCCTGGCGCAGCATGGCCAGCTCGGCGGCGGCCGTCTGGACGTCCTGGGCGTAGGTGTAGTAGTACACCCCCACCGGAATCCCCAGCCGCCTGCACTCGGCATAGTTGCGCTCAAACTGGGGGTCGATGTAGATGCCGCCGAAACTCTTGTTGGTGGACACCGTCTTGAGCATGGCCCCGCCGATCTTTCCCGCCAGCCGCTCCCAGTCGATCACCCCCTGGTAGCGGCTCACGTCAATGATATCTTTCATAATCCTCCTTTCCGGCGTCAGCCGCCTGTGAAACGGTCCGGGCCGCTGTTGTACTGCATGGGTTCTGCCCTCCTTTCTGCGGTTTTCTCCGGTCTCAGCCTACCACAGCGCCGCGCCGGCGGCCAGTGTGGCCTTTTGGACCGGATTTCCCGGCGTTTTTCCCACAGAAAACTGCGCCCCGGGGCCTTGTCCCCGGCGCCGGAGGGCGGGCGGACTCTGTTATACAATCCGCGCATCCATGCATACAAAATAGATATTTGCTTTTCCGGCGGCAGTGGAGTAAACTAGGAGACGTTTGTTTCTCTTGCGGAGAATCTTGGGTTTTTACACGATTATTGCGGAAAGAAGGCACAACAAATGAAGCGGCATTCCCCTGATGTGGATATGTGCAGCGGCCCTCTGGTGGGCAATCTGCTGCGCTTTTCCATCCCGTTGATGGCTTCGGGTATTTTACAGCTCTTATTCAACGCGGCGGATATCATCGTGCTGGGCCAGTTCGCCAGCAGCAGCGCCATGGCGGCGGTGGGCGCCACCTCCTCCCTGAACAGCCTGATGGTCAACCTGTTCCTGGGCCTGTCCATCGGCTGCAGCGTGGTGATGGCCCGCAGCTACGGCGCCCAGGACTGGCGGCGGGTCCACGACACCGTCCACACCGCCCTGCTTCTGGCTCTGTTCTGCGGCGTGGTGCTGGTGGCGGTGGGCGTCCCTCTGATGCCCATTCTGCTGCGCTGGATGGACACCCCCGCCGACCTGCTGGACCAGTCCATCCTCTACATGCGGATCGTCTTTGTGGGCATGCCCGCCATGATGATCTATGACTTCGGTGCAGGCATCCTGCGGGCCACCGGCGACACCCGCCGCCCCCTGTTTTTCCTGACCGCCGCCGGCATCACCAACGCCGGCCTGAACGTCATCTTCGTCCTGTTCCTGCAGATGGACGTGGCAGGCGTCGCCCTGGCCACCTCCATCTCCCAGTATCTTTCGGCGTTCCTGGTGATCCAGTGCCTGAGTGAACCGGGCACCCACTACCAGCTCCACCCCCGGGAAATGCGTCTGTGCAAGCCGGTGCTGGTGCAGATTGTCCGGGTGGGCCTGCCCGCCGGCATCCAGAGCGCGGTGTTCTCCATCTCCAACGTCCTGATTCAGTCCTCCATCAACAGTTTCGGGACCCTGGCGGTGGCCGGCGGCACCGCCTCCTCCAACATCGAGAACTTCGTCTACACCGCCATGAACTCGGTCTATCAGGCGGCCCTCAACTTCACCAGTCAGAACATCGGCGCCGGCAAAAAGGAGCGCATCCCCCTGATTCTGCGGGACTGCCTTCTGATTGTATCGGTGATCGGCCTGGCCCTGGGCGGGCTGGCGGTTTTCTTCGGGCGGGAACTTTTGTCCATCTATTCCTCCGACCCCCAGATCATCCCCTACGGCCTGGAACGCATCCGCATCATCTGTCTGCCCTACCTGATCTGCGGCCTGATGGATGTTACCTGCGGCGTGGTCCGCGGCATGGGCGCCGCCGTCACCCCCACCATCGTCTCCCTGACCGGCGCCTGCGTCCTGCGGGTCATCTGGATTTACACCGTCTTTGCATCCTTCCACAACCTGACCGTCCTGTACCTGTCCTATCCCGTTACCTGGGCGGTCACCTTCACGGTGCATCTGATCTGCTTCTCCTTCTTCTATCACCGGCTGTGCCGGATGCCGGCGGCCCCGGCCTGGGAATAATCCCCGGCCCTCTCCCCGCTGCAATACCTATTAAATAACAAAAGGTCCGAACCGGACGCCCTGCGCGCCCTGTCCGGACCTTTTTGTTATGCCCAGAGGCTATATCAGCCCATGGGAGACAGGTATTTGCTATTTCTCCCGGCCGGTTTTATACTGAAAACGAGGCGGCTGCACAGCCCGCCCCGCATCTTACTTTGAAAGGCGGTCCTGTCCATGAACACGCTTGTTTTCCGGCTGCTGGGGTGCCTTCTGGCCGCGGTGCTTCTGGGAAGCTGTACGGCTCCGCTCCCGGCCGAAACCCCATCCAGCAGGGCGTCCAGCCCCGCCCCGACGGCGGCCGCTTCATCCATTCCTTCCAAGGAGGCAGAAGCCATGACCATCCAACTGCAGGTAAACGGCCGCACCTTTGCGGCCACGCTGGAACAAAACGACGCCGCCCGGGCCCTGGCCCAGCGGCTGGCCGAATCTCCCCTGACCCTCCGGCTGCAAAATTACGGCGGCTTTGAAAAGGTAGGCTCCCTGGGCGAGAGCCTGCCCGCCAACGACCGCCAGACCACCACCCATGCGGGAGACATCGTCCTGTACCAGGGGGACCAGATCGTCCTTTTCTACGGCTCCAACAGCTGGAGCTACACCCGTCTGGGCCGGGTAAACGACCTGACCGGCTGGGCCGACGCCCTGGGCCGCGGCGACGTGACCGTCACCTTCTCGCTGGCCGAATAAGACGTCCGGACAATGAAAAAAGCACCAGAAACCATCCTGTGGTTTCTGGTGCTTTTCTGGCGGAGTAGGAGGGATTTGAACCCTCGCGCCGGTTTCCCGACCTACGCCCTTAGCAGGGGCGCCTCTTCGGCCTCTTGAGTACTACTCCAGAGCAAAGTCAGCTAAAACTGATTCAATTAAAAAATGGCGGAGAGAGTGGGATTCGAACCCACGGTGCGTTGCCGCACGGCAGTTTTCAAGACTGCTTCCTTAAACCACTCGGACATCTCTCCTCGTGGGCACCCCATACGCCGTACCGAATGCCCATTTATGATACCAGTTTTCTGCCGTATTGTCAAGAGGAAATTGCAAAAAGTTTCATTTTGCCCCCGCGTGTCCCGCCGCCTGCCGGCGGGGACGCAACATTCCTCTATCTTTCACGGGCGATTTTCGCGTTGACAGCGCTATGTCCCAAAGGTACAATCATATGTAGAATGGTTTTGTTACATCCGCCTGGTTTTTGCAAGGAGGTACCCCCTATGAACGCTTCCCGCCCCGAGCTGAGCTGGCTGGAAGATCCGCGGGTTTTCGCGGTCAACCGGCTGGACGCTCACTCCGATCACACCTGGTACGACGCCGCCGGCGACGGGCTGCGCCAGAGCCTGGACGGCCCCTGGCAGTTCGCCTACAGCCCCTGCCCCGATCAGCGGCCGGCTGATTTCTGGCAGGCCGGCGCTTGTCTGGACGGCTTCGGCGAGATCGCCGTCCCCGGCCACATCGAGCTGCAGGGCTATGGTCAGATTCAGTACATCAACACCATGTACCCCTGGGATGGCCGCCGGGCCATCCGGCCGCCCCAGATTGCCTGGGAGGACACCGCTGTGGGCAGCTACGTCAAAACCTTTGTCCTGGACCAGGCCCTGCAAAACAAGCGGGTCTGCGTCTCCTTCCAGGGCGTGGAGCGGGCCTTCTACTGCTGGTGCAACGGGCAGTTTGTGGGCTACAGTGAGGACAGCTTTACCCCCGCCGACTTTGACCTGACGCCCTATCTGCAGGAGGGCGAAAACCGCCTGTGCGTGGAGGTCTACAAGCACTGCAGCGGCAGCTGGCTGGAGGACCAGGACTTTTTCCGGTTCTTCGGCATCTTCCGCCCGGTGTACCTCTACGCCAAGCCCGCCCTGCACATCGAGGATCTGTGGCTGCGGGCCGGTCTGGAGACCGACAACACCACCGGCACCCTGTCCCCCCGCCTGCGGCTCAGCGCCGCCCAGGGGGCCTCGCTGGAGGGCTGCACCCTTCAGTGCACCGTGACCGCGCCGGGCGGCGGCGTCATCTGGGATGGCCCCATGCCCCTGCAGGCCGCAGAGGACGGTTTTTTCTACGGCCAGCCGGTGACCCTGCCCCGGATTCGCAAGTGGGATCACAGCGACCCCGCTCTCTATCAGATCACCCTGACCCTGCGGAACGCCGCCGGGGAAGTCCAGGAGACGGTACCCTATGAGACCGGCTTCCGCCGGTTTGGGATGAACCAGGGCGTCATGGAGCTGAATGGCCAGCGGATCATTTTCAACGGCGTCAACCGCCACGAGTGGAGCGCCGAGGCCGGCCGGGCCATCGGTCCCGAGGATATGTTCCGGGCCATGGAGACCTTCCGCCGGAACAACATCAACGCCGTCCGCACCTGCCACTACCCCAACCAGACCCTGTGGTATCACCTGTGCGACCAGAACGGCATCTATATGATCGACGAGGCCAACCTGGAAAGCCATGGTTCCTGGCAGAAGATGGGGGCGGTGGAGCCCTCCTGGAACGTGCCGGGCAGCCTGCCCGAGTGGAAGGACTGCGTGGTGGACCGGGCCCGGTCCATGTTTGAGCGGGACAAGAACCACACCGCCGTCCTGATCTGGAGCTGCGGCAACGAGTCCTATGCCGGCGAGGATATCCTGGCCATGAGCGACTTTTTCCACGCCAACGACCCGGGACGTCTGGTCCATTACGAGGGCGTGTTCCACTGCCGGGCCTTTGACCGGATCAGCGACATGGAAAGCCGGATGTACGCCAAGCCCGACGAGATCCGCGCCTACCTGGAAAGCAAGCCCGCCAAGCCCTTCATCCTCTGCGAGTACATGCACGACATGGGCAACAGCCTGGGCGGCATGGAGAGCTATATCCGCCTGATCGACGAGTACCCCCAGTATCAGGGCGGATTCATCTGGGACTATATGGATCAGGCCCTGTGGCAGGACGGCCCTGCCGGCCGCCGGCTGGGCTATGGCGGCGACTTCGGGGAGCGTCCCACCGACTACGCCTTCTGCGGCAACGGCATCGTCTTTGCCGACGGCGCCGAAAAGCCGGCCATGCAGGAAGCCCGCTACTGGTACGACACGCCGGCCCACCGCGCCGCCCACGACGCCGAAAACGCCCGCCGGGCGGCCGCCTGCACCCTGCCTGCCCTGCGGGCCGGCGGTCCCCTGACCATCACCGAGGGCGACGTGAACCTGGGCGTCCGAGGCGACCGGTTTGAGCTGCAGTTCTCCTATACCGAGGGCGGCCTGGCCTCCCTGCGCACCGCCGATGGCAATGAGTGGATCTGGCGTGCACCGCGGCCCGCCCTCTGGCGTGCCGCCACCGAAAACGACAAGGGCTGCGGATTCCCGATTCGGAGCGGCGCCTGGATGGCCGCCGACGCCTATCCCCAGGTGACGGGCTGGAAGGTGGAGGAAAAGACCGCTTCCTGCGTCCGCATCCGCTATACCTTTGCTTTCCCGTCGGTGCCGGGCACCTCTGCCGACATCCTGTACACGGTAACGGGCAGCGCCCTGCGGGTGGACGCCCACTATCACGGCGCCGAGAGTGCTCCCGAGCTGCCGGTGTTCGGCGTTCGTCTGTCCACCCTGCGGCCTGCCGCACGGGTCTGCTGGACCGGCCTGTCGGGAGAGACCTACCCCGACCGGTTCCGCGGCGCGACCTTCGGCCGCTGGGCCGAAGAGCCCCACATCCCGGCCTATCTGGTTCCCCAGGACTGCGGCGTCCACATGGGCACCCACACCCTGACCCTGGAGCAGCAGGACACCGCCCGCCGCACCACGTCGTCTCTGACGGTGCAGATGGCAGACGGCAAGCCCTTTGCCTTTTCGGCGCTGCCCTACACGGCCCAGGAGCTGGAGAACGCCGCCCACCAGGACGAGCTGCCGCCGGTGAGCCGCACCGTCCTGACGGTGATGGGCGCCGTTCGCGGCGTAGGCGGCATCGACAGCTGGGGCACCGACGTGGAGCCCGCCTACCACATCAGCGGCCAGGAGGACCACACCACTTCCTTCCTCATCTCTTTCTCCTGACTTTCTTTTTCTTGCCTTCCTTTTTCTTGAAAGAAAAAGGAAGCAAAAGGCAGCGGCGGCGACCGCATCCAGTGGATGAAACAGGGAGCCGCCGCTGGCGCCGCGCTCCAATTTTCACAAGGGCATTCATGCCCGCAGAGAAAATTGGCTAAGCGCAAGAGGGATTCACTGGGTACCATGCAGTTTGCGGGTCTCCGACAGTTTCACGGAACCTTTACGCTTCGGCTCGCTCCCGGCGTTCGGAGCTGCGCTCCGGTACGATGCAAACCACCTCAAAGCCTGATTTTCTGACCCACAGAAAAGTTCTATAAAATCACAACTCCCCGTTCCTGCAAAAGGAGCGGGGAGTTTCTCTTCCCCCAGCCCTGCGGGCTCGCCCCAGCGGGGCTCTGGACACAGGGTACATTCTCTATTCTGTACGTTTCCCTTATAACAAACAATGCGAGGGCCAGCTCGTGAGAGCCGGCCCTCGCAGAGGGACCCTATCTTTCGTGACGCAAAAGTTCTTTTGTTTTGGTGCGATCAACAACAGAAGGA
>NZ_NFKB01000025.1:0-51004 GCF_002160175.1 Faecalibacterium sp. An192 | reverse complement strand
TCCTTCTGTTGTTGATCGCACCAAAACAAAAGAACTTTTGCGTCACGAAAGATAGGGTCCCTCTGCGAGGGCCGGCTCTCACGAGCTGGCCCTCGCATTGTTTGTTATACGGGGAAACATATAGAATAGAGAATGTACCCTGTGTTTTAGCCCTTGGGGGCGGCGGCGCAGCCGCGGGGGAAGAGAAAATCCCCGTTCCTTTTTACAGGAACGGGGATTTGTGTTTTTATGAAGCTCTGCTGTGGATCAGAAAATCAGGCGATGACAGACTTTGCATCGTACCGGGCCGCAGGCCGGGAGCCTTCCTAAAGAGGCTGAGACCTGACCGCCGGCAGGGCCTTGTGAAGTTCACAGCAGTTGCTGGTACCAGTTGAAAGGATGGGGGTTACTCGTGGGCGCGGGTGGCGATTTCGTTGCAGACCTTCTGGATGAAGGCATCCAGCTCCATGGTAGTGGTTTCGCCCTTGCGGTCACGGACCGAGACGTTGCCGGCCTCGGCTTCCTTGGCGCCCAGGACCAGCATATAGGGCACGCGGTCCACCTGCTGGGCCTCGCGGATCTTGTAGCCGATCTTCTCGTTGTCGCTGTCCAGAGCAACGCGGATGCCGGCGGCAACCAGCTTCTCGGTGACCTCGGTGGCGTAGTCCAGGGTCTTCTCCGAGACGGGCAGGACCTTGACCTGGGTGGGTGCCAGCCAGGTGGGGAAGCGGCCCTTGGTCTCCTCGATCAGGTAGGCCATGAAGCGGTCAATGGAGCCCAGGATGGCGCGGTGCAGGACCACGGGGGTCTTTTCGGTGCCGTCGCTGTCCACGTAGGTCAGGTGGAACTTGGCCGGCAGGCAGAAGTCCAGCTGGCAGGTGGACAGGGTGTACTCGGCGCCCACGGCGGGACGGACGTTGACGTCCAGCTTGGGACCATAGAAGGCAGCCTCGCCGATCTCCTCGGTGAAGTTGATGCCCAGCTCGGTCAGAACCTCGCGCAGGGCGGTCTCGGCGTGATCCCACATGGCGTCATCGTCGTGGTACTTCTTCTTGTCGGCGGGGTCGCGCAGGGACAGCACGCAGCGGTAGTCGGTGATGCCGAAGTCCTTGTACACCTCGAAAATCAGGTCGCAGACGGCGGCCACTTCGCTCTTGATCTGGCTGGGGGTCACGAACAGGTGGGCGTCGTTCTGGCAGAAGTGACGGCCGCGCTCGATGCCCTTCAGGGTGCCGCTGGACTCATACCGGAAATCGTGGGCGATTTCGCCGATGCGGATGGGCAGCTGGCGGTAGGAGTGGGGCCGGTTGGCGTAAATCATCATGTGGTGGGGGCAGTTCATGGGACGCAGGACGTAGCTCTCGCCCTCCATCTCCATGGCGGGGAACATGTTCTCACGGTAGTGATCCCAGTGGCCGGAGGTCTTGTACAGGTTGACGGTGCCGACGCAGGGGGTCATGACGTGCTGATAGCCCCGGGCGCGCTCCTTGGCCTTGATATAGTTCTCCAGCTCCTGCCAGACGGTGTAGCCGTTGGGCAGGAACATGGGCAGGCCGCGGCCCACCAGGTCGTCGGTCATGAACAGGCCCATTTCCTTGCCGATGCGGCGGTGATCCCGGGCGCGGGCTTCTTCCTGCTGCTTCTCCCAGGCTTCCAGCTCCTCCTGGGTGCGGAAGGCGACGCCGTTGATGCGGGTGAGCATCTTGTTGTCCTTGTCGCCCTTCCAGTAGGCGCCCGACTGCTGGGTGATCTTGAAGGCCTTCAGGGCCTTGGTGTAGGTCAGGTGGGGGCCGACGCACATATCAATGTACTCGCCCTGCTGATAGAAGCTGATGGTGGCATCCTCGGGCAGATCGCCGATGTGCTCCACCTTGAACTTCTCCTGACGGTCCTCCATCAGCTTGATGGCCTCGGGACGGGGCAGGATGAAGGCCTTGATGGGCAGGTTCTCCTTGACGATCTTCCGCATCTCTTTCTCGATGGCGGCCAGATCCTCGTCGGTCAGCTTGGTGTCGCCCAGGTCCACGTCGTAGTAGAAGCCGTTCTCGGTGGCGGGGCCATAGCCGAAGTCAGCCTCGGGGTACAGGCGCTTGATGGCCTGTGCCATGATGTGGGCGGCGGTGTGGCGCAAAACGTGCAGTTCCTGGTCCTGCGGGCACTCAGCAACGGTGCCGTCATTGTAAATGATCTTCATCGCAGTATTCCTTTCTCCAAATAGGGTTTGCATGGAAAATAAAAAAGCGCTTCATCCCGCAGAACGTATGCACGGGATGAAGCGCCGGTCATTCTTTGCCGGGAACGCTCCACGGTTCCACCCGAATTGCGCCGCCCAGAGGGCTGCGCCTCTCGATGTGCTGTAACGGGCACACCCGGCAGAGGTTCGCCTCTGCACTCCGCGGTGGTAGGGGGCGGGCTGCGCCAGGCTGCTTGCAGCACGCCGCATCGCTGCGGCGGCAGCCCTCTCTCAGGCGTCGCGGTTCTGCCCCTGTTTGTCCGCATCCGAGAGGGCGCCGGGGCCCTCTCACGCTTGGCCAGGATGAAACTGAGAAGATTGTAGCACACCTGCGGCAAAAATGCAAGCGGGCGGGGCAAAAACCTGTCTGCCCCAGCAAAACAGCCCCCGCCCTGTCGGAGGCTGGGGGCGGAGGCTGCTCTGCTTTCTGCATCTGGTAAAAGGAAAGAAAAAGAAGAAGGAGAACGCCCGCGCACCGTAACCCTTGCGGCAGGGGCCGCCTCTCAGAGAGCCCTCTATTCTCCCCGAAAAGCGGAAGGCGCCGGGCCGCGAAAACAAAAAGACGCTGACAGACTCCAGTCCGTCAGCGCCTTTGCTTTCGACGATGTCAGTATAGCTCGCTTTGTGCGAAATGTCAAGAACGGGCGCGGCGTTTTGGGACGTTTCACAGCGTCGCCAAAAGGCGGCCCCTGCTTTTCGCCAAAATGCCCAAGCCGGTCACTGAGCTTCCCGCTGGTCGGGACCGTCGGAACGGTCCGCCCCGGCGGATTCGCCGGCAGAGCCGGGTTTCCAGGGCCAGAAGGGACTGGACTCCAGTTCCGCCCGGCGCTCGGCCCGGCGTTCGTCGCGCTTGGCCTCGGCCCGCTCGGCCCGCTCCGAGCGCATTTCCACCCGCAGCAGTATGCTCATCAGGGCGCGGGAACCAAAGGTTGCCACCAGCAGAAGGACGGCGTCCAGGCTGGGCAGCAGGATGGTCTTGGAGACCTCGGCCGCCATCAGGAACTCCAGCGCCGTAATCAGGCCGGTGCTCATCTCCAGATGATAGTCGTAGTCGTCGTGGAACAAAACTACCCGCAGATAGTGGTAGGTGGTGCGCAGCAGGCTGACTACGATGATGAGCAGGCCGATCAGCTCGGCGATGCCGGAAATCAGAGGGACAGAGACGGCCAGGGCGGTCTCCATCCCGGAGTCCATTTGTTCAAAGAGTTGCAGCATGGGTTAGCGGTTATCCTTTCTGGGTGTGGGGTGGAATCGGAGGGTCAGAGGCTCAGTCCAGCAGGGTCTTGACGTAGTCGGCCAGCTCCTGATCCTTGCAGGCGGGGAAGAACAGCTCGCTGAAGTGCTCGCCGGCCACAGCGCCCTTGACCAGAGCGGGGTCCAGGCCCTTCAGGCAGTCGATCAGGGGCTTGAAGTTGTTGGCGCGGACGCCGTCCAGGATGATCTTGTTCCGCTGCTCGGGCTCGCGGCGCTCCTTGGGATAGCCCTGGCCGTGGCCGAAGCCGAACAGCTTCTCGAAGATGTACTCCAGGTTCAGCTCGCCGCCCCAGCCGAAGCCCTTGGCGAAGGGCAGGGCCACCGCGTTGCCGTCGTTGACGTGGGCAAAGGTGTAAGCGTCCACGGGATCTTCCACGTGGCCGCAGATGACGCCGGGGAAGCTGTTCAGGGCCAGCATGGCGCCCTCGCCGGTGCCGCAGCCGGTGATGACATAGTCGGCGGCGCCGCTGTTCAG
The DNA here is from genome assembly GCF_002160175.1 of Faecalibacterium sp. An192. Taxonomy (NCBI): domain Bacteria; kingdom Bacillati; phylum Bacillota; class Clostridia; order Eubacteriales; family Oscillospiraceae; genus Faecalibacterium; species Faecalibacterium sp. An192. Next base: position 47,063 of record NZ_NFKB01000025.1, on the reverse strand, counting down.
CAGGATGGCGGCCAGGATGCCGTTCTGAACGTAGGTCAGCTGGGCAGCATCGTCGGCGGCGTACATGCCGTAGTTGACCACCTCATGGCCCATGGGCTCCACCACCTTCTTGAGGGCGGCGAGGATGATGCCATTCTTGGCGGCCTGGCTGTTTTCGTTGATGAGTGCGATTTTCATAGGGATGAACCTCCATTTCCCGGCGCTGTCCACTCCCGGGACGGCGCGGCTTTTTTCCTACGTCCCAGTGTACCGGTTTTGGACAGGAAAGTCAATGCCATGCATCCAACAAACAAAAAGCGCCGCTGCAAAGGCAGTTGCAGCGGCTTGGTTTGGGGGTCATTCGGCCTGTACCATGCAGTCAAAACCGGTGCAGTCGGGCTGGCACCAGGCAGCGTGGCGGCGCCGGCGGGCATGCCGTCCGGCGGGCTGGCCCTGATAGGGACAGTCGTAGGAAACGGCACAGCAGCCGGCAGCGCGGTGGCAGCATCCGCCGTCGATGCCGGCCAGGTTTTCCGCCCCGATGGGGGCGCAGTGGGCAGGCAGATGAAGGACCGAAGATTTCATGGAACATCCCTCCTTGGGTCTTCTCTGACTCTATTATAATGGACCGCAGACCGGCCCTGCAAGGCGTCCGCTGTGGAAAAACAGATGAAATAAATTGCACCCATCAAACGTATACATGCAGGCGGCTCATGGATCAGCGGGCCGCCCGGCGGCCCGGCGCAAAAATCGAAAAAAGGACGTATCCAATGAAAAATTCTGGGTGTTGATTGACACAATCTGCCCCCTGTGATAGAATCAAACCATACCGAGACGTATGCCGCGGCAGCTTTTTCGGGCTGCAGGGCCGGTGTAACATAAGAAACGTGAAGGAGGACATCCTATGTCTTGCAAAATCTCCCGCAGAAACTTTATGAGGTGCGCCGGCATAGGCGCCCTGGCCTTGGCCTCGTCCAGCCTCCTGGGCGGCTGCACCAAGTTTGACGCCGAGTATGGCCTGGGAGAGACCGTCACCTGGACCGACAAAAATGGCGGCACGGTTTCCATGAAGATTGCCGAGGCCTGGGAGGTCACCGCCTCCAACCACACCGATGTGGCGTCCAACTATCAGCTGAAGGTGGAGGACGGCCAGCGCTATGTCTATCTCCGGATCGAGATGACCAACACCACCGACGCCGACATCGAGCTGTACAACAAGCGCTACAGCTTCGACTGGTTCGAGACCAAGTACACCGACGAAAAGGTGCGGGATTACTTCTACCGCTGGGAGAAGAACGCCGAGGAAACCAGCGAGTATCCCACCTATCCCAACGCCAACCGGATGGTGAAGGCCCCCGCTGTCATCTGGGGCTACAACAACGGCATGTACCTGAACGACGGCAAGTTCGGCGCCGTCTGCTACACCGGTTCGGCAGGCCAGCCCCGCAAGGAGAATACATACGCCAAAGTCCCCAAGGGCGCTTCCCACATTGACTGCATCGGCCAGATCACCGAGAACCTCCAGACCCTGCGGATTGTCTACCGCCTGGAGAACAAGGAAGTCAACTTCGTCATCTATCCCAATCAGCTCACCTGATGAAGGCGGAACCGGTCCCTGAGGGGCCGGTTTCCCGGGAAAATCAAAAGGGAATACAAAAAGAAAAGCTGCTGCAGGGCCAAAACCCTGCGGCAGCTTTTTTGGTATTCAGGACTGGGATTCGTCGTCGTCCTTCCGGCGCAGGCGTTCCCGCAGAGCGTCCAGGGAGAGGTGACGGCGGCCGTGGCGCATCCGGGGGAAGGCGTGGAGCAGACGGCCGGCGCCAAAGAAGGAGCCGTGCTGCATCTGGGCCCGCATCTGGGCCTGCATTTCCTCCGAACGGGCTTCCAGCTCGGCCCGCAGGTCTTCCAGCTGGAGCAGCTCGGCGGCCCGGTCGGTGGCCCGCTCCATGGTGCCGGCGGCAGCCAGACGGGCCGCTTCGGCGGCCTCCATGGCGTTCAGCCGGGCCAGCTCGCCGGCCCGGCGGGCGGCCTCGATGGCCTCGTCCGCCTTGTCACGGGCAGCACGGGAGGTGCGGCGGATCTCCTTGGCCGACAGCTTTTCGCCTGCGGTCCGCAGCTCGGCCTGGGCCAGCTTGATCTGGAGACGGCTCTCGTCCAGCTTTTGGTCGGCGTCCAGGGCGGTGGAGCCGATCAGGTCGGTCATCACGTCGCTGATGTCGTGGATGCCGTCCGCAATCCGCTCCAGAGCTTCCAGCTCCTCCGCCAGACCGGTGGCGGTGATGGTGGTGACCACCAGGTCCACGCCGTACAGGATGTACAGCAGGGCAAGGATGATCCATCCCGCGGTGGTGGGCACCATGCCCACCAGGGCGGCAATGGTGGGATGGACCAGCTTCATCATAAAGACGGCGCCCAGGCCCCAGTAGAGGGAGAATTCCAGGCAGATATAGCCGCCCAGGTTGAAGGGCCGGTCGGTGTAGTCCCACCAGCGGGTGTGGTAGATCTTATACAGCAGCCAGCCGCCCGCCAGCTCGATGGCGCTGGGAATGATGACGCCTCCGATGAACAGCAGGATATTGTTGTTCAGCAGCGGGGTCAGGAAAAACAGCATGGTCAGCATCCCGAAACCGTAGATGGGGCAGACCGGGCCGTTCAGAAAGCCGCGGTTGACCAGCTTGCCGGTGGTGACGGCGGCATAAGCCACCTCCAGCCCCCAGCCCAGGAAAGAGTAAATCAGGAAATACGCTGCGATTTGATACAAGGTGAATCCAAAGATCATAAGACAGCCTCTCAAAAAAGCCGGTTATTCCTCGCTGCCGGAGGCAGGGGCTTCGGCGTCGTCCTCGTCCTGGCCGCCGCGGCGCTTGGGTTCCACCCAGGTGACGCTGTCGTCGCCGGGGATTTTGCGGGCGATCAGGGCTTTGATGTTGATGCCCATTTCGGTGAACATCCCCTCGTGCTCGGTGCGGATGTTCCAGGCCGGCTCATTCTCGTGGAGATCGTAAGTCTGCCAAGTGATTTCGTAGCCCGCCGCAGGGAAGTAGGCCAGGCTGTCCCGGAACAGGTCATCGTCGTCGGTCTTGAAATAGATTTCCCCGCCGTCCACCAGAAAATCCCGGTACTGGATCAGCTGCCGGGGATGGGTCAGGCGGTGCTTGTTGGAGGAAGCGTTCTTGCTCCAGGGGTTGCAGAAGTTGATGTAAATCCGGCTGACGGTGTCCTCGGGGGTAAACAGATTGCGAATCCGCTCGATGTCGGCGCTCATAATCCGCACGTTGTCGATGGGACGGTTGACGGCGGCGTAGGCCGCCTCAATTTTCCGCTTGGCCAGAATCAGCACCTTGTCGGTGATGTCGATGCCCAGATAGTTGTTTTCGGGGTGGGCGGCGGCCAGCTGGGAGATAAAGCCGCCCTTGCCGCAGCCCAGCTCCAGCACCAGGGGCAGATCCGGGTTGGCGAACTGGTTGTGCCACTGGCCCTGCAGGTGGAAGGGGTCATGGATGTGGAAGTCGGCGGCGAGCAGCTCGGCCCGCGCGTAGGGCTTGAAACGCATGCGCATAGGGTTATACTCCTTGTTTTATGGATTGATGATTTTACGAATGGGCTGCGTTCTGCAGGAAGGCGGCCACTTCTTCCGGCCCGGCGGAACAGCTGCCCTGGCAGATGCCGGGCTTTCCGCCGCCCCGTCCGCCGCAGGCGGCGTTGAGGGCCTTGGTGAGGGGACGGACGTCCCCGTCCCGGCGGGCCAGACAGTAGCCGCAGCCCTTGTCGGTGGGGGTGAGGGCGGCGCACAGGCCGTCGGTGGCTTCGGTGAGCCGCACCGCCAGCCGGTGGAGCCCGTCGGGGTCCAGACCGGCCACCGTTCGGATGGCGTCCTCGTGGGGGTCCACCGCCCCGGCCAGCGCGTCAAAGAGCTGGCCGCACAGGCCGTACTGGGTGTACTTGAGGGCGGTGAGTTCGGCGTGAACCCGGCGGACGGCGTTGGCCGTCTCGGCGGGCTTGGCGCTCAACAGGGCCACAATGGTGCTCTGGCGGTCCTGCATGGCCTGGACTTCGGCCAGGGCCCGTCCGCCGCAGACCACCGACAGCCGCATCCCGCCCTTGTAGTGTTCCGCTGCCAGAATCTTGATGAGACCCACCTGGCCGGTGGTGGCGGTGTGGGTACCGCAGCAGGCGCAGACGTCGGCCCCGGGAATGGTGACAATCCGCACCTGGCCTTCGATCTCCTTTTTGCTGCGGTAGGTCATGTGGGCTAGCTCCTCCCGGCTGGGATAGCTGATCTGGACCGGCAGATCCCGCCAGACAAAGCGGTTGGCCTCCGCCTCGGCCTGGCGCAGCCCCTCGGGGCTGATGGGGACGCTGGTGTCCATCCGCACCGCCTCGCTGCCGATGTGAAAGCCCACATTTTCGGCCCCAAACAGACGGTGCAGGGTTCCGGACAGGATGTGTTCGCCGGTGTGCTGCTGCATCTTGTCAAACCGCCACTCCCAGTCAATCTGCTGATGGACGGGAACCCCGGCTTTGGCGTCGGGGGGCAGGAGGGACACAGTGTGCCAGATGATGCCCTCTTTTTCGTGGACGTCGGTTACCGGCAGGACGGTGCCGTCGGGCAGGGTCAGGGTACCCCGGTCGGCGGGCTGGCCGCCTCCTTCGGGATAAAAGATGGTGCCGGTCATGGCAATGCGGCCCCCGCCCTCGGCCAGAGGCTCGGCGGCCTCAATCAGGACGTCCGCCTCGGTGCGGTAGGGGTCGGCTTCGTAAAAACGTTCGGTTGGGTGCATGATGGATTTCCTCTCTCTGAACAGCGGGAAACGGCAGACAAAAACCAATGGGCGCGAAGCGCTGTCATTTAGGTCAAATAGCCCGTTTAGGGCTATTATACCACGATTTTTGCCTGTGGAAAATAGTTACCGGTTGTGATATCATAAAATAGACAGGGCCGCGCATAAAAGGGCGGCACGTTTGAAAAAAGAGAGGAACGGAACATGCGTGAAAGTGGAATTTTGATGCCGATTTCCAGCCTGCCCGGCCCCTACGGGATCGGCTGCTTCGGCGCAGAGGCTGTGAAGTTTGTGGATTTTCTGGCGGCGGCAGGCCAGAGCATCTGGCAGATTCTGCCCCTCAGCCCCACCGGCTACGGGGACAGTCCCTATCAGAGCTGTTCGGCCTTTGCCGGCAACCCCTATTTCATCGACCTGGAAGCCCTGCAGGCCGAGGGCCTGCTCACAAAAGAGCAGCTGGAGGAAGCCGACTGGGGCGAGGACCCCTGCGTGGTGGACTACGGCGCCCTGTACAACAGCCGCTATGAGCTCCTGCGGGCCGCCTATAAGGCATGGCAGGCCAAGTGCGTCGGCGTCCATGGCTGCGAGACGTACTACCCCGACGACTATTACGCCTTCACCCTGACCCAGGAGGACTGGCTGGACGACTACGCCCTGTACATGGCCCTCAAGTCGGAGCAGAAGATGAAGCCCTGGACCGAGTGGCCCCGGGAATACCGCCTGCGGGACGCCGAGGCCCTCCGCCGCTACGCCGCCGAAAACCAGGATGAGATCGGCTTCTGGAAGTTCCTCCAGTATGAATTCAGCAAGCAGTGGAGCAAGCTGAAAGCCTACGCCAACGCCAGGGGCATCAAGATTCTGGGCGATATGCCCATTTACGTCTCGGCCGACTCGGTGGACGCCTGGGTGGGCGGCAGCCTCTTTGAGCTGGACGGCGAGGGCCGGTTCGCCCGGGTGGCCGGATGCCCGCCGGACTACTTTGCCGCCGACGGCCAGCTGTGGGGCAACCCCCTCTATGACTGGGACTATCACCGCAAGACCGGCTTTGCCTGGTGGATCAAGCGGGTGCGCTACGCCACCTCGATTTATGACCTGGTGCGGATTGACCACTTCCGCGGGTTCGATACTTATTGGGCCATCCCGGCTTCCAGCGCCACCGCCAAGACCGGCAAGTGGGAGCAGGGCCCCGGCATGGAGCTGTTCCACGCCCTGGAGAACGCCCTGGGCCAGCTGCCCATCATCGCGGAGGACCTGGGCGATCTGACCGACAGCGTCCGCCAGCTGCTGGCCGACAGCGGCTTCCCCGGCATGAAGGTGCTGCAGTTTGCCTTCACCGGCGGGGACAATGAATACCTGCCCTACAACCACATCAAGAACTGCGTGGTATACCCCGGCACCCACGACAACACCACCATCACCGACTGGTGGGAAAACGTGGCCACCAAGACCGAAAAGCGGAACGTTGCCGCCTATCTGCACCTGACCAGCTACCTCAAGCCCACCGCGGCCCAGGCTGCCCTGGTGGAGCCCGCCGAGGCCCGTCAGGCCATTCTCCGGGCGGCCCTCAGCTCCCCGGCGGACCGGGCCATCATCGCCCTGTACGACTGGCTGGGCCTGGGCGCCGAGGCCCATCTGAACACCCCGGGCCGTCTGGGCGGCAACTGGGCATGGCGGGCCAAGAAAGGCTTTGACACCGCCGCCCTGGCCGAGCGAATCCGCCAGGAATGTGAGGTAAGCTGCCGTACCCGGGAGAATCTTTTAGCAGAATGACAAAATTTCCGCAATCCGGGGGGAAAGTTGCCCCCGCGGCTGGAAAATAGATCCAGTCCGTGATATAATTTACATATGCTGGTTATTTAGACAAGCTGGCAAATGGATGGGCAGAGGGCCCGTCTGAGGGAATATGCAGCCGCCTTGGAGCGTGGGGAGCAAAGCCGGACGGAGGGATTTTGCCGCCGCGGCCCATGAAGAAGGACCGGCGCATAGCGGGGGAAACAGCGATGAAAAAAGGATGTACGGTGCAGGACCTGCAAAGGTTGACCGAGGCTTTACAGATGGTCTTTGAGGACGTCAGCGTTGTTGCGCTGCCGCCCGAGTCCGAGGATCACTGGCAGGATGACGCCATGCAGGTGAGTTATGAGCAGGGGGGCGGCCAGGTGAGCTGTGTGCTCCGCCGCCGCGTCAAGGTGGATGGGGCCAGCTATGGCATCCAGATGAGCGCGCCCCTGGCGGGCAACACTCTGCCCGAGGACCGGATGACCGAGCGGGAGCGGGAACTGGTGCGGGAGGACCTCAACCGGGACTTCCTGACCGGCGCCTACAACCGCCGCTATGTGGAGACGGTGTTCAGCCCCCGGCTGGATGAAATCCTCCAGGCCGGCGGCCAGGCCGCCGCGGCGCTGGTGTCGCTGGACGAGGCCGACCGCCTGCGGTACGCCCACGGGCAGGCCTCTCTGGACCAGATCGTCTGCACCATCGTCAACCAGTGGAAAAAACACTACGACGTGCCCAACAGCCGGGTGGTCTGCCGCCTCCACGGCGGGATTCTCCTGATTGTCTGTGAGGGAATGACGGTGGCCCAGCTGGAGGAAGAAGTCCGGCAGCATTACGCCTCCATGCCCTGCAGCTGCATCGCCGGCACCGGCATGATGAGCCGGGTGGCCTTCACCCTGTCCATCGGCGTGGCGGGCACCTCTGAGCTGGCCGAGGGCCAGCGCAGCTGGGAGAACCTGTACCACCTGTGCGACAAGCGGCTGTGTGCCGCAGTGTCCAGCGGCGGCAACTGCATCTGCGCCCGGGACTGAGATCAAACCTGTATCCGGCCGGAACGGCGTCCGCCCTCCGGCCGGATTTTTTGTGCCCCGAAACCCACGGTATAAAAGCCTCCTTTTGGTACACACTAGGAACCAAAGTCCCCCCTTGCGGGGGCGTTCCCAGACCCAAAAGGAGGCTTTTTCGATGGAACACCAGAAAAACGATAACCTGAATATGCTGGAGGCGGTCATCCAGAACACCGAGATGGGCAAAAATACCCTGGCCCAGATCCTGCCCATGACCGACGATGCCCGGTTCCGCGCCGAACTGATTCGGGAGCGGAACGGCTATCAGGAGCTGAGCCAGGAGGCCCACAGCGACATGGAGGCCTGCGGCGGCCAGGCGCAGGGCCAGTCCGCCTTTGCCAAGATGAACACCAAAATGGGGATCAGCATGAAAACCCTCACCGACAAGTCCACCCGGAACCTGGCCGAGATGCTGTCCGAGGGCAGCAGCCAGGGCGTGATGGACTGCATCAAGTGCCAGAAGGATTATCCCAACGCCGCCCCCGGCACCAAACGGCTGATGCAGCGGCTCCAGAACTTTGAGGAGGACAACCGCATCAAGCTGGAACAGTTCCTGTAACAAGACCCAAAGAAAGGCGCAGCCTCCCGGTGTGGAAGGCTGCGCCTTTTGTCGTATGAATGATGGGGCGGGGGATTACAGCCGCTGGATCATGGAGGCCACAATCCGGGTGGCGGTGGCTACATATTCCGCAATGCTGAATTTCTTCACCACCAGAACCTCGTGGCCGTCCTCGTCGGCGTTGTCACTCATGGCCCGCAGGATGACGCAGGGAACGTTGTTCTTGGCCGCAATCTGGCTGACGGCGGCGCCCTCCATCTCCACGCAGTCGGGGTCGCACTTGGCGGCGATGGCCTCCTTGGAGGCGCTGTCCCCGATGAACAGGTCGCCGGTGGCGATCTTGCCGGTGATGTACCGGACCCCGGCCTCGGCGCAGGCGGCTTCGGCCGCTGCAATCAGGGCGGGATCGCCGTGGTATTCCTTCAGATAGGGGGGATTCTGGCAGATCATGTCCAGCTGGGCGTCATGATACAGCACCGTTCCGCCGATGACCACATCGCCGATGCCGATTTTGCTGGTCATGTTCCCGGCGATGCCCGAGAAGATGATCTGCTGGGCGGCGTATTTGGTGATCAGGACCTGGGTGGTGGCGGCGGCGTTGGCCTTGCCCATGCCGGCGCAGCAGACCACCACCTGGCGTCCGGCCAGGCTGCCGCAGTGATACTGCACGCCGCCGTAGCCCTCAACCTGCACGTCGGTCAGGCGGGCGCAGAGCTGATCCACCTCGTCGGGCATGGCGCCCATAATGCCGATGACCATTGCGTCCACCTCCTTAGACGTTGAACAGGAACTCGATGACGTCCCCGTCCTCCACCACGTATTCCTTGCCCTCGGTGTGCTGCATGCCCTTGGCCTTGACGGCGGCATAGTCGAAGTTGTTGGCTTCCAGGTCGGCGTAATGGATGACGCTGGCCCGGATGAAGCCCCGCTCAAAGTCGCTGTGGATCTTGCCGGCAGCCTGGGGAGCCTTGGTGCCGCGGCGGATGGTCCAGGCGCGGCATTCCTTCTTGCCGTCGGTCAGAAAGGAGATCAGGCCCAGCAGGTCATAGCTGGCGGTAATCAGGTTGTCCAGGCCGCTGGACTGGATGCCCATCTCGGCCAGGAAGGCTTTCTTTTCCTCGGGGCTGTAGTCGGCGATGTCCTCCTCAGTGCGGGCGCAGATGGGGATGACCTTGGCGCCCTCGGCGGCGGCCCGCTGGGCCACCAGGGGAACATACTTGTTGTTCTCGATGCCCTCCATCAGGTCATCTTCGCCCACGTTGCAGGCGTACAGCACCGGCTTGGCGCTCAGCAGGCCCATCTCGCGCAGGACGTTCTGCTGGTCGTCGCTGGTTTCGTCCCAGTCAAAGCTGCGGGCAGGCTTGCCCTCAGCCAGATGGGCGGCCAGCTGTTCCAGCCAGGCAGCCTCGGCGGCTGCGCCCTTGTTGTTGCCGCTCTTGGCGGCCTTGGCCATCCGGCCGGCCCGGTTCTGAACCACTTCCAGGTCGGACAGGATCAGCTCATAGTCGATGACGTCGATATCCGAGATGGGGTCCACGGCCTCGGCGCGGGTCACATCCTCCACCACGTGGATGATATTGTCGTCGTCAAAGCAGCGCACCACATGGACCAGGGCGTCGCATTCCCGGATATGGCCCAGGAACTTGTTGCCCAGGCCGGCGCCCTGTGCAGCGCCCTTCACCAGGCCGGCGATATCCACGAACTCCACAATGGCGGGAGTCTTTTTATTGGTCTGCCAGATTTCAGCCAGCTTGTCCAGCCGGCTGTCGGGCACCGCCACGATGCCGCTGTTGGGCTCGATGGTGCAGAAAGGATAGTTGGCGGCCTCGGCGTTGCGGGTCGAGGTGATGGCGTTGAACAGGGTGGACTTGCCCACGTTGGGCAGGCCGACGATACCTAATTTCATATATCTCAACTCTCTTTCATTTTTCTCGTGTCTTCAATGGTTTCTGGGTTTAGGGGAATGTCCACCGCACCAATTCCGCACCAATTTTTCAGCAGCGCACCATTTTTCAACTTGCCAGACTGGTGTTTTGCTCAAACTGTTTGATGGCGTTGGTCAGGGAATCATCCGTGACATGGACATAGCGGTCCATGGTTGTTTTGATGCTGGAATGACCCAGCAGCCTTTGCAGGACTTTCGGCAGCACTCCGCTTTCAATCGCACGGGTCGCATAGGTGTGTCTCAGAGCGTGCATACAAAACCGTTTGATTTTGGCCTCATCGCAGAGTTTGTACAGATGCGTGTCATAGGAACTGTTTTTGGCGGGTTCTCCGGTACGATAATTGATAAACACCAAATCTCTCATACAGAGATACTGTGGCTCTCCGGTACGGCGATCCACATATTCCAGAATTTGAGACAGCAGTTCTGATTCTTTGCGGGTGTGACGTTCTTCGTAGCACGATTTTAATACATCGTATGCACGGGTTGTCAGCGGAATGGTGCGGTAGCTGCTATTGGTTTTGGGAGGACCGGCACGCCAGATTCCTTCACTATGGCGGTACTCCAGCGTTTTGCTGACGGTCAGCGTCCGCTTTTTCCAGTCAATAGAATCCCAGGTCAATCCGATCATTTCCGAAGTCCGCAGCCCGGTCTCCAACAGCAGTATATACTGCCTATAATTGTGAGATCGCTTTGCGGTTTCCAGAAAAGCGGCCTGTTCTTCTACAGTCAGGAACTTAATGTCATCCACGGCACGGACCGGCTTTGAAAAACGAACTCCGTCCATGGGATGCTTGATGAGCATATCGTTCATGACTGCTGCACGGAACATGGTTCCCATCGCAATATACGCCTGACGGATGGTAGAACCTGCATAAGTTGCTTCCATCTTGTTCAGAACGATCTTGCAATGCATCGGTTTGACATCACACAAGCGCATACTTCCGATGACCGGCTGGATGTTCACTCGATACCGTTCCCGGTAATTTCTCTTGGTATTGGGTGCCAGATCTGCAATCAGATGGGTGATCCAGAACTCAAACCAGGAATCCACCGTCATTTCTGAGGATGGATTGTGAACATCGTGCTTATCTTCGTACTGTGCATCGGCAAGCCAGTTGCGAGCTTCCGGGAGCGTATCGAAATGCTTTTCCTTGCGGGAACCGTCCTTTGCGGTATATCTTGCGGCGTACTTACCGTCTTTTCTCTGGCAGATACCTTTTCCGCATTCTCTGCCTTTTAAGTTTTTGCCCATATAATGAACTCCTTTCCTTAGAGTAGGAAACGTGAGTTCATCACGACACTCTACTCTAACACAAAAACACAATTTTTTCAATATATTACGCCGTTTTTGGTGCGCACCAATCAGCGTCCGGCGCACCAAAAACGGCTGTTTTGTCAAATCGCAACCCGACCTTCGATAAACTCCTCAAATGCCTTACGTTTTACCAATTTTTTAGTGCCCACATACAGGACAAAGGGGCAGTTGGGTTGTTTCAGCATCTCGTCGATTTTGTTGATTCCGATGTTGCTGTATTCGGCTGCCTCACGAATGGAGAGCAGCATCTTACGATCAATGGGCAGGTTCGTTGCCTGCTGGTTCTGATTCATCATAGGCAGTAAAATTCCTTTCTTTCAGCGTTCCATATCTTGCTTGCGGCGAATAGGTTTGGTCGGTTGCCTTGCTTGTCGGGTCCGTGTCAAAATGGCATCAAAAAAAGCCCGTACCTTTTCAGGTGCGAGCTTGACAGCGTCCAGATACGGCTGGACCTCTTTCTTCAATTCTTGATATGCGTTGTACAGGGCATCGTATCTCTGTTTCCAGATGGCGGCACTCCATTGGGCGCTGCGTAGCTTTTCTTCCAAGCGGCTGTTTTCCGCTTTGACCAGAAGACCAGTGGTTGCATAGTCCTTGAGGATATTGCACTCGGATGGAGTGAGTGTGATATTGCCGGTAATGGTCTTTTTTCCCATGGAGCGGATTTCCTGCACAGTCAAAGCAGCGGTGCGCTGCTCTTTTGCCTGCTTTTGCAGGGATTGCAGCTCCTTTTCCTTTTTTTCAATGGCGGCCTGCGTGTTATTTAAGGTCTGCTCCGTCTGAGCGATCTGAGCGGTCATAGCCTCCAGACGCTGCTGCTCCTGTGCCACCTTGAATTGGGTCACTGTCAGATGTTCCTCGGTGCTGCCACGCTCTCCACGCTCCACATCGGTATATCCAGCAGCTTTCATATAGTTGAAGAAATCGTCTTGCAGGACACTGTACGATGCCCGCAGAACTTTCTTCCCCTTGGCGGTCAGAAGTGGATTTCCCTGCTCATCCAGAGCCACCCTGGATTCCCACTTTTTGCTGCGGCTGACCTGCATGATGGTCTCCTTGACCGTGCCCACAAGCGACTTATCCTTGCACCGCTTCGACCAGAGAATCTGTTTTTCCACCACCGGGACATAGACCACATGAAGGTGGTAGTGGTACACATCCTGACCCAGAGCTTCCGACATAGCCCGGTTGCGCTCATCAGCGTGCATGACAGCGGAGAGAATATACTGCTCACCACCCACGATCTCTACGGCTGCTTTGTATGCGTCGGTGTAAAATTGTTTGGCATATTCATAGCCGCCGTGATTGTGGAAGTAAGCGGAGTTCACATCGAAAATCAGTTCCCCGTATTTTACCGCATCGGCCTTCAGGCCACGGGTGGAGATAACGCCATCGGCAATCATCTGATCGAACATGGCAGCATAGCTGTCGGTGGGGGTTTTGAAGTGAATATTCCGGTGGGTCTGGCTGGTATCAATGTCCTGGTTGGAGTAGTTGTCCTTTTCTCGTTCATTGTGTTCCTGCACCTTTGCCACATCATCAAGGGTGGGCAAGTCCTGATTACGGGCAAAGGTACGGTCGATTCCGTCATTTCTGGCCATACAAGTCAGCTCCTTTCAGCTCAGCAGCAGACGGCTGGGGGACGGGGATGCACTTCCTGCGGGAAGTGTAATAACCCACTATGACACTTTCATCCCGAAGGGCTGCAAAGTGCCGTGGGCTCTCCCGAGGGGGGATTGCGGTCATTGCGATGATCGCTGCTGAACTGCCCGGAAACCATCTGCATCGTTTCCTGTTGTTCAGCCCGGACAGCCGATGTTCTGCCAAACACCAGCCATCCGGCAGCAAACAAAGGCGTGGTTTGTCTGCCGTTTGGGGTGCGATACGAGAGTCCTCTATAGAACGGTTTTGGGTGAAATGCTGTGTACATACGTACAAAAGCACTGAGTTACTCGGCCTGCCTCGGTACGTACGTATCTTCCGAAACATTGGAAAATCCGTTTATATAAGGTCTGGCAATCGCTTCAATTCCGAAAAATCCCCACACCCGCCGCCCGGCGATGTTGGTGATTCTGTTGCAGTATTCCAGATTGTACTTGCCCTGATTGGCGATCACAGCATCACTAAAGCTGCGCCGCTTCAGCGCCGTAAGATTGTTTTCCTCGCACCACATCTGGTAAATCTCATACAGTTCTTTAGAACTGATGGTACTGTCTGCTTTCAGCCGAATATATCCCTCGGATTCCAGAAAATCAAAAATATTATTATTGTCCCGTTTGACAGCCTCCCGGTTGTCTTTAGTGCGCTGGCTCTCGGTAAACTTGAAGTTGTTGGCAGCCAGCCTTTGCAAGCCCTTACAGGCCCACAGCAGGATGCCCTCCACCTCGGCCTTCATTTTCTCGGCCAGGTCGGGATCATCCACACGGCCAGTAGGCTTATCTTTTGTGGTCAGCACCAGCTGGCGGCGGTAGAACCCGTCGCTCCTGTCAAACAGTGCCTGCAAATCGCCGTTAGAGAAGGCCAGCAGCCGGGCGCACATCCATCCCTGATAGCTCTGCTTGCCCTTGCGCTCCAAATCCATCTTGCCCTGGGCGGTGACGATGGATTTTACATAGTTGGTCTGGCGCAGGGCTTCCATCCGCATATCGTCATCCACACACAGGAGGATATGCTCCAGGTCGGCACGGGCAAATCGGTTCTCGGATATTTTCCCGATGCTGCCATCCTTCATGTTGGAGCCGAACAAAGTTCCCAGCACAACGCCGATCTGGCTCTTGCCTTCGCCGCCGTTGCCTTTGATGACCATCATCCGCTGGCCCTTGTTGCTGGGGATCAGGCAGTAGCCGATGTATTCCTGCAAGGTGGGGATGTCCTCCGGGTAGAGCAGGCCGTCCAGAAATTGCAGCCAGAGGACGGGTTTCGGGGCGTTGGGGTTGTAGGCCACGGGGAACCGGTTGCGGACGATTTCAGATTTTCCCTCCACAAATTTTCCGTCCAGAAAAAGCGTCCCGTTGGAGAGGTGAATCCGGTCAGCCTTCGGTGGAAAATCCTCCACCAGCGCCGCCAGCTTCATCAGCTCCACAATGTTGCTGATTTTGCGGGGGATATTGCTGACCGCACAGCATTTCAGCTCCTCAAAAATCTCTCCCCGCAGGGGCAGCTCATCGGTTACACGGCCTTCGGGCGTGAAAAAAGCCCCGTTTGTGAAGAGAATCTTGTGCGTCTGCAAGAACTCCTCACAAAACAGGGCTTCGTTGATGTTTTTTCCATCAAACCAGACGGGCATTCCGTCAGGCGGATTGTTTTTCTTCATAGGGCGTTTCCTCCTTCTGTTGTCGTTCCAGCCGCTCCTCCAAGCTGGCAATCAGGTCCTCTTTGTTCAGCATTTCTACGATTCTTATCCGCTGTTCCAGTTCGGCGGCAATGAGCAAATCCGCCAGATACTCCACATAGTCCAACATTTGGCAGGCTTCCACAAACCGGTCATCCAAAGCATCTTCCGGCACCTTGGGCGCATACTGTACCTTCCAGCGTTCTAAAAGATGCAGATAATCACACAGCACCCGAAGGCAGCGCATTTCCTCCTGCCGGTATGCCGTCAGCAGGGGGCGTTTTGGCTTGGGCAGAGCGATTGCCGCCGGGGGCTTATCCGGGTCAATTCCGAAGTTCTGGGCCAGTTTTTGTGCCGCCTTGAAGCTGCTCAAACCAAAGAGCCTTGCCACAAGGTCAATCACATCGCCGGTGGCCCCGCAGCCGAAGCAGTAAAAATACTTCTCATTCAGCTTCATGCTGGGGTGCCGGTCATCGTGGAATGGGCAGCGGCACATCCCGCTGCGATTGACCTGCAAGCCGTAATGCTCCGCTGCATCCCGCACTCGAATCGTTTGCTTCACCAGCTCAAACAGCGTCATTTTCGCTCCCTCCCCTCTGAAAAATGCTTGGATGCCGTTTTTTTCATAGAACCTCTCTTTCTTGCGCTTCCGGCGCAGCTGTTGTATAATGTTGATATGGTTCCGAAAAAAGTAATCTGCTTTCAGATTATCCTTTCACTAATAGGAGAAATCCCGGGTGTAAAACGGAACCATTTTTTGAAAAATCATAAAAATTTTTTGAAGGAGGTGGAGTCATGGCGTATCCCACAGATGACGAGCTTCTGGATACCGAAGATGGCTTCACCGGATGGGATGAGGACGCCTCTGCCGGATCAGCGGAGGAAACGCTGGAACAGGCCCTTGCGGAAGAACGCCTGGCAGAGCTGGAAAGCGAGCTGGAACAGGACGAGCATCCCGTTGATTATGATGCCGAGTTGGAGAACGAGGAGGAAGAAGCTGCTCCGGTCAGCGAAAAGCGGCTGAAGCGGGAGATACGGGCCGAAGCCATGCGCCGGCTGGAGGAAGCGGCCCGCACTGAAAGCGATTTCCGGGTGGTCGTGGACGAATGGAACAAGCTGGACCGGAACCGGGAGCGCCGGGAGCGGGACCACGAAAACCTCCGTGGGGATGTGCCGCTGGAATACCAGGCGGTGCCGGAGCCAAAGCTCATTCCCCGATGGATGAACAACCCTGCATACCGGCAGTTGATGGCCGGAAACTTTCTGGATATTCTGTTTGACTGTCCCTATGAGATGCACCAGCTGAGTGCCGACCCATTTATCTCCGGCATGATCGAAACTCTCAGCGAGGAACACAAGGAAGTCCTGTATTTTCTCTCTTTGCGGCTCTACAGCACCACCCGGCTTGCTGCCATTCGTGGGCAGTCTGACCGCAATATCCGCAAGCTGCGGAAAACCATCCATAAAAAATTGCAGCGCCAGATGTATGAACATCTGTGCTGCAAACCGGAAAATAGCCTGACCTTGCGGGAGCGCCGGTTTTTGGAGGAATACTCGAAAATCGCAAAGAAACAGGGCAAGGACGCCGTGATCAGGCGGGAGAACAAGACCAAACGCAGAAAAAAGAAAAACCGCCCCTGATGACAGGGACGATGAAACAGAAAGGGCACGCATAATGAAGAATCTATTTGAACAATCCCGTTCTCATTGGGTGCGCTACGATCATTATGAGCTGAAAACAGCGGAAGATGGCAAGCGGTACATCACCCCCGGCAAAAACGCAAAGCCGGATGTCTACAATCCGCTGAAAGAGGTCCCGAACATTGTGCTGGATGCATTGAATGTGGGGATGCTGCTGATGGGGCGTAAACCAGAGGCAGAAGTGGAAAAGGCGGTGATGGAGTTTGTCACCCGGTACGGCCTGCTGGGGCTGATGACCGCTCTGCCTACCACACCGACCTTTATGGACTACGAGGCGGTGTACCTGCCGAAAAACCATTTCATCAAGGAAGAATCCATGGCGACAGACCACTATCTGTCCCTCTTTTACCCCTTCGACCAGCTGGATGTGGTGAAGAAGGGCATTGAATCCACATGGAATGTGTCCGGAGACCGGGCCATGATTGCTTTGACTATGACCTTCATGGATGAGCCGATGGCCAAGAACATGAGCTTCCAGCGGGAGTATGCGGAACCCTACGACTGGGTAGCCCAGCAGTTCAAGGACTGGGCCTTTACGCTTACCACCGCCTTTTTCTACTACAATGACTATGACTTCATGGGCGAGGACGAACGTGGGCTACACCGCAAGGCTATGGCCGCATTTGGGGGGATCGCACCCAGCTATCACATCGAGCTGCTGGATAAGCCCACCATCTATTGGGATTTCCATTCCCTGCTGCTGGGCATCCAGATGATGTTCAGCTTTATGCTGGTGGACGATGACCAGCCCTTGCGCCTGTGCAAGCATTGCCATAAGGTGTTTTTGGGCAGCCGGTCCAATGCCGCATTTTGCAGCGCCCGGTGCAAGAATCAGTATAATGTCTACAAGAGCCGTGAGAAATCCAAGGGAGAAACGGACTGACGAGGATGCTTACACCTCTGCTTCCAGTCTGCCTTGCATATTTCACAATCTCCAAAAAACACAAAAACCCACAGACTTTCATCCTATGCAAGGATGAAGTCTGTGGGTTTTTACGCTTAAGGACTTCTTGCCATGCGGTCAGTTTTTGATGTCCATGCTTATGATGTCCAATTCAAATAGCTGAGAATTCGAGTTGTAGTCACCAACTTCTGCAACAATGTGAACATTTAGCCCCGCATACACACTGTCACCTCCTGATACATTCATATCATAGAAGTTGACATCTGTTAGACGGAAATTCGGCCCCAAAGCGCTGTTTTCGTCATAATCACCAGCACCAAGCAGAACATCCCAGCGAGTATCAAAATCGCCATGGTGTTGCATGTTCATTACACATCCGTCAAATTCGATAACTTGACCATAGTATTTGCTTGCAAAGGCCGCAACGGAAGGATCACCTGGATCACGCAATGTTAAAAGTGCTGCAAGATCAGGACAATTCTCTACGGTAAGATTTTCTGTTGGTTCAGTGGTGGGTTCTGTTGTGGAGTTTGGCGTTTCACTTTCAACAGGTTTGTTAGGATCATCTTCTTCTGGCATATGATATGTAATCACGATGGCTATATCTTTCTTGAATATATCTCCCTGCTCAAACTCGGCATTGCCATCCACAGACACACTATCCACTTCGCCTTCTTCTGTCCATCCGAGTTCAATATCATACAGAATTTCAAAAGAGATATTGGTAAATCCGGCTTCTGAAAGTTCCGTTTGCACATCCACATAGTTTTGGTATTTGTACGAGGATGCAGATTGGGGCATAGCAGCCTCATCTTCACCGTGCTGTGAAACAGTGCCTTGAATAGTTTCAACACTGATCTGTGAGCTGGTACAGGAAATCTTGTATTTGAGGGATTCGTCCTGATAAATGTCTATAGAAACCCCACCTGTTACCTCATCATCTTCTGCACTCACAAATTTAATCTCGTAAACACCCTTGGTCAGATTCAGGTTATAGGTTTCGGTAGTCCCGTGGCTGATAGTCCCTTGCATGGAATCATCAACGTAAACATCAACATCATATTTGCTGAACAGGAGATTTTCCACACACTCGATTTCCAAAGACACTGCATACTCTGGTTCATCTACAGAAATGGACATAACGCCATTTCCCTGATACGAAACGGAAAGCTGGTACCCGTCACTATTTTTTGCCGAATACGATTTTTCTGATTCAGAGGCTTCCACAGTAAATCCCTTATCGGCACACGCCGCCACATAAGCATTATATTCTTCAATCGGAGTGTCGCTTACATAGGCTGCAAAACCTTTTTCGTCATCCTGAGTAATTTCTCCTGTTGTCGATTTGGGGACAGGAAGCATGCTCGCAATTTCACTGTCGGGCCACACGAGTGCTCCATATTCCTCGGCAGCATCTACGCTGATACTCATTTTGCTGTCATTTTCATCATAATACAGTGACAATTTATACCCATCCGCGTTATAGGCGTAATAAGACAGATCAGACTGCTCCGCTTCAACCGTAAAGCCCTTTTCCTCGCAAGCATCAACATACTTGCTGTAATCTTCTGCGCTGGTTTTATACACATACAAAGACAGGTATTCGTCAGAGTTTGCTAAAATCTCTCCCAAATGAGATTTCGGCTCAGGAATAACATCTGCAAGCAAAATATCGGACCACGCAAATTTCTCGGCATCACCATAATCCATACCAAACAAGGTCATATACGGTACTAACAGAATCACGGCAAGGACAAGCGCAACAATATGAAGCCACTTCTGAGGTGCCTTGATGACCTGCTTCTTCATAAACACCGCAGCCACGGTCAAAACAATTTGCAAAATTGCAATAATAGCGGCAGCGGTTTTACCGAACAGTAGCGCCACAAGACATAGCAAAACAAATGCGCTTATTGCAACTGTTGTTATTTTTCCGTATGTACTCAGATTGTGCCATTTATCGGAAGCCTTATCCTTGATCTTATCTGCCAAGGATTTTGGAGCATCGACCTTGTCGCCATTTGACCAAGTTGTTTCAGGATGAGAAGTTTTATGGGAAGTTTCAAAGGAAATGGAATCTTCTTCGGCAGGGGGAGGAGTGGTTGCATTAATTCTGTTTCCGCAGTATGAGCAAAATTTTGTGTCATCAGACAATTCTGCTCCGCACCTTGAACATTTAATCATTTCTCAACTCTCCTTCATTCTTCTGGAATCGGCGGCATTGTGCTAAACAATCCTTTCAGTTCATCTACCGATATTGCTTTTTCCCAATGTGCCATACCATTTTTCCATACTAGACTATCCCCAGTCAGCTGCCCGTTTGCGGCCATCTGCGTAAGAGAGGTCATATCAAACGGACCCGCAGCTTGCCCGTTGATTGCTACATGATAGGCCACTGTAGGAATGGGAGGAGGTACAACACTGGGTGTTGTCTGCTGATTGATGCTGCCCATCATATTGTTCATCGCTCCGGCGATATTCTGCCCGACGGCACCACCGACAGCCATACTCGCCATCATAGCGGCCATATTAAAGCCGTCTCCATAGCCACCCAAATTCACATCACCGGCACCATTGGCACCCATCTGACCAAGAGCCTGTGCACCTGCAATGCCAACGTCAGCCTGCTTCTCTACTTGGAAAGCACCAATATTGGCTGTTTGCGTCTGCTTGTGCACAGCATACTGGCCTTCTTCACGCTGGATACGCAGACGCTCCATGTAATCCTGCGTCTCGGCTTCGATCTTTGTTGCGGCAACATTCTTTGTGACAGCCATAAGCTGGCGGTATCCCTCGCTGTTTTTGTCGATCTCAATGGCTCCAATATCCACACCAGAAACCAGAATACCGAAGTTTTCCTTCAGCCGCTCGGCCAAATCATACTCCACTACATCATTAATCTGTGCTGTTTTGGTTTCAATCTGAACCACCGGAATATTATGGGCAGCCGGGGCGTTAGCCACTGTATCCTTCACATACCGGCTAACAGTATCCCGGATTTGCTGCTGAAAATCCTCAAGTTGAAAATTATTCAAACGATGTAACTTGATAAACTCTCTGTAGTCCGCAATGCTAAAACTGACTGTACCTCTAACCGCAACGGGTACGCCAAAATCCGCAAAGCGAGGATCGTATATATCAAAAAATGGAACGCCGAACTTCACCTGAATCATTCGGGCAAGATTGATAAAATAAACCTCTGCCTGAAAAGGTGTTCCACCATCATACGCAAGGCCAACAAGACTTGCGAGAATGGGAAGATTTTCCGTATTGAGAATCAGATCGCAAGGTCCCTCAATATACTCCTGTGCAGTGCCATCATATTGGGGATAGACAAAGACCGCCACTTCGCCATCCTTAACACGCAGGGAAGAACCCCAGCGAATAGCGTTTTCTCTATTTCCCTTACCAAGTTGAACACCGGCAGGATGCCATTTCCAAATGAGATACGATGGCTCATCGCAGCGAATTTCGTCCATGAAACCGCCCTTGCGGTTATGCTTATTAAACACCGGCATAATATACCCCCTAATCTGGATTTCTTAACGGGAACGAACATATAATTTACTTAAAATGTTTACTTCTTCTTTTTTTCATCATTGCTAACCATTGTCATCATAGCAATATACATAGCCGCAATACAAGAACCACCGCCAATGATTCCAAGAGTTTCTGTGCTAAAGGCCATATTTACTAAAAGGAAGAATAATCCTATAGCACAGAAAAGCAGTGCCCATGCGTATCCTGATTTAAAATACTTACCTGTACTCTTCCAAAAACTAAACCTGGAATTTTTCTTATTCATAATTCGTGCTTGCTCATACATAGGTTTAAGGCGTTCAAATTCTTGCGTGCCTCCAAAAGAAAGCTCTGCTTTCTGATAGGCTTGCTCGAGTTTAACCATCCATGAATTTGTATTTGCTTCACCAATCTTAATGAATGAAAGTGCAAGTATAAAAAACTCGTATATATCTTCCTTAGTGTTAGGAATATAAAAAGTCCGAATCAATTCCTCCTTCTTTTGAGGGTCATCCGTTCTTTCTAATAATAAAGCAAGGTCATGAACAACGCTTGTAATATGTCTTCCTCTAATTTCATATCCACAAGCTTTGCAAACCGTTTCATATGCATCGATAATGTTTCCGCAATTTGGGCATTTGTGTATGTACCCTTCATAAACGTATTTTCGTTCAGTTAAGTTTTCACCGAACGGTTCTTTCTGCTGAGATTGTTTGGCTCCTTGTTTGTTATCGGAGACAGCTTCTCCACAGTTTTTGCAAAATCGTGCGCCATCATCCAGTTTGGTTCCACAATAAGGGCAAAACATCATTTTTTTGCCGTTTGAATTCTGTTTGTATGCCCCATTATCTGATGTAAAAACTGGCATTTTCTCGTCCCCCAAAATTTATTTATTCGTCAAAGGAATCATTGCTTTCCGTGCGTACTGCATCGCATATATCTCCAATATTGCAGTCAAGGTATTCGCAGATGCGCAGTAACACAGAAAGTGCCACTTCCTCATTCCGCCGCAATTTGGTCATGGTTCCCGTAGCGATATTCAAATCTTTTCGAAGCGTTGCAGGGGATACTTCTTGTTCGATCAAACGTATCCATAGCTTTTTATAACTAATTTTCATAACTCACTCTTTCTCAATTTGCTACTGTAACCGTATGGGAATATTATACATCTGGTTGGCTATGTAGTCAATGAAATACAGCTATAATTTGGCTAAACTTCGCAACTTCTTGCGAATTTTTCGAAGATAAAACCGCCTGCAGATTTTCCTGCGGGCGGTTGTACGGTCAGTTTTCAAAAGGCTTATATACGGTCACAGTTTTCAGATACTTCATGGGATCGCCGTTCAGCACCAGATCTGCATACTCAGCCGGAGCGTTATAAATCAGCCAGTCCAGCTCAGAGCGTTCATACATATTGTCGGCCACTTCATTCTCCACGGCAATGGTATCAATGGAAATCATGCTGCCATCG
This sequence comes from Faecalibacterium sp. An192, assembly GCF_002160175.1. Classification (NCBI taxonomy): domain Bacteria; kingdom Bacillati; phylum Bacillota; class Clostridia; order Eubacteriales; family Oscillospiraceae; genus Faecalibacterium; species Faecalibacterium sp. An192. The sequence goes on along the minus strand of NZ_NFKB01000025.1, from coordinate 24,715 downwards.
GCATATTTTAACTCGACACAAGCAGTGTCGATATTGAATTCACAGGATAGTAAATGGTTCACAGCGTTAATCTCCTTACAGCTTTCATTTTTAACAAATAATCTGTCGTGATGAACCCGCTTCCCGAATGTTGATTCCCACACTCCGCACCAATTCCGCACCAATTTGTCATGAAAGTATATGTAGATGCATGGGGTTATGTGACGGAAAAGTTCGTAAATATGGGAAATATTGAGCTTTGTGAAGGAATATTGAGATATAAAAAGGCCGATTATCCACCGATACCTAATTTCATACGATAATGCTCCTTTATAGCAGGCTGCGCCGTCTGCGGCACAGCGCCGGATTTTGCGTTCCTCCTCATTATACTGAACCCTCGCCCCAAGCGCAACCTACTTTTTCGAGAAAAAGTAGGCAAAAAGCTTTTTACTGTGTACCATACAGTTTCCGGGTCTCCGACACTTCCGCGGGGCCTTTACGCTCCGGCTCGCTCTCGGCGTTTGGGGCTGCGCCCCGGTACGATGCAAGGCAGCTTTGGCTCGGCGCGTCCTGCGGACGAAACAGCCGAGCCGAAGCTGGCGCCGCGCTCCGATTTTTGCAAGCGCCCGCCGTGGCGCGCCGCAAAAATCGGTTAAGCGCAAGAGGCACGAACGGCGACCGCATCCAGTGGATGAAACAGGGAGCCGTGAGTGGCGCAGCGGTCTGCATTTTCAAGCATCATCCTTGATGCGCTGAAAATGCAGGGCACCGCAAGAGGAAAGTGTTTCAGCCGCTTTATGAGGTTCTCGGGCTGCGCCCCGGTACGATGCAAACTCCGGTATGGCTTTGCTTTTATTCATTCGCTGCCGCAATTCCTCGAATCACAGGGCCAGAACCGGGGAAATTTCCTCCGCCTCTCCCGTCCTCAAAACGGCTTGTATCCAAGATAGGCCTTCCCAAACTATATAAAATTAAGCAAAAATGGAAAATCTTGAAATCGGGTCTTGACACCGGGGGGGGGTATGGTATTATAGGCACACAAAGGAAAGGACCTTCCTTTGAAACCTGTTTTGGGTCTCTATCTTTTACACCATTTAAGGAGGAAAAATTCATTATGAAACTCAAGAAGATTGCTTCTCTGGCTCTGGCCGGCATCATGGCCGTCAGCATGCTGGCTGGCTGTGGCGACAACGATAAGAAGGATCCCACCCCTGAGCAGGGCGGCGAGACTGTTGTTGCTGGTTTTTCTGCTACTCTGGCTGACAAGCTGGGTGATGTGGTTGATGAGGACTATATCACTGTCAAAGATAACGCTGCCGATATTACTGCTCTGGAGAAGGCTCTGAACTACATCAGTGAGCCCACTCTGGAGGATCTGGCTAAAAAGACGAGTGTAGAGAATCTGACGACTTATATTGGTAGACTTGATGTGGAGAATATGGTCGACGACTTTATGGATCGGGCAGATTTTACTCTTAAGGACAGCATTAAAGAGTCCGATCTCCAGATGGCTTGGTATGCTGGAAACAATGGCTATGATAACCGCACCGTTAAGGATGGCACCATCTATATTGTTAACGGCGCTGTGGGCGAAGATGAGGCTGTGAAGCTGGTTGCTGCCAAGGTTAAGGCACAGTTTGAAGCTGCTGGCGCTCTGCCTGAGCACAACGTTGCTGGCGAGGATAAGTATGATTATGATTATGTTATCTCTGCTAGCGTTGCAAGCAAGGCTCTGGATGACACCTATGTTGGCGCTGCTAACTCCGTTGTCTTTGTTGCTGTGACTGTTACCCGCACTGCCTCTGCTGACTAATTTCCTATTTTACTTATAACACCCCCAGTAGCACCATGACTGAGGGCTGATATAAGGGGCCTTTGAACAAGAGACCGTTTAAAGGCTCGGGTAATAAACCCATCCGATGTGGCGACAAAGGGGAATGTCTAACCAATATTCCTTCTGTTGTTGATCGCACCAAAACAAAAGAACTTTTGCGTCACGAAAGATAGGGTCCCTCTGCGAGGGCTGGCTCTCACGAGCTGGCCCTCGCATTGTTTGTTGTGGGACAAACACAGCGACCGCGTCCAGCGGACGAAACAGGGAGCTGTGTTTGGCGCAGCGCTCCAATTTTCACAAGGGCGCGTTGCCGCCCGCTGGGAAAATTGGCTAAGCGCAAGAGGAAAGCCCGCAGGGCAGGGGGAAGTAAAAATTCCCGTTCCTGTGAAAAGGAGCGGGGATTTGATATTTTATGGAGCTTTTCTGCGGGTCAAAAATCAGGCTATGAGGCAGTTTGCATCGTACCGGGGCGCAGCCCCAAACGCCGGGAACGAGCCGGAGCGTAAAGGCCCCGCGGAAGTGCCGGAGACCCGGAAAGTGTATGGTACACAGTGAAGCTTTTTCACGAAAAAGCCGGAAAGTTCTTTATTTTGTCATATCTGTTCCGTATAATAAAGCTATATCGCAAAATGTAAAACGCAGGGGGAAGGAGATTTTGCGCGCTGCGCGCCCGCTGCGATGGGAATGGCTGGAGGAATATACCATGGCAAACGAAAAGATCCTCGTCGTGGACGATGACCAGAATATCTGTGAGCTGCTGCGGCTCTACCTGACCAAAGAGGGCTTCCAGGTCACCCTCGCCTCGGACGGTGAGGACGCCCTGGAGAAGTACGCCCAGATCAAGCCGGATATGGTTTTGCTGGATGTCATGATGCCCCGGCTGGACGGCTGGGAGGTCTGCCGCCGCATCCGCAAACAGGGCGATACCCCTGTGATCATGCTTACCGCCAAGGGCGAGACCTTCGATAAAGTCCTGGGCCTGGAGCTGGGCGCCGACGACTATATCGTCAAGCCCTTCGACAGCAAGGAAGTGGTGGCCCGCATCAAGGCGGTGCTGCGCCGGTGCGCCGGCGGCGCGGCGGCTGAAAAGCCGGTGGAAGGCGTGGTGGAGTTTGACAACCTCCGCCTGGATATGAACAGCTACGAGCTGAAGGTCAAGGGCAAGGTGGTGGAGGCTCCCCCCAAGGAACTGGAACTGCTGTACTGCCTGGCTTCCCACCCCAACCGGGTGTATACCCGGGACCAGCTGCTGGACGAGGTCTGGGGCTTTGAGTACTACGGCGACTCCCGCACCATCGACGTCCATGTCAAGCGCCTGCGTGAAAAGCTGGCCGGCGCTTCCGACAAGTGGGAGCTGAAAACCGTCTGGGGCGTGGGATATAAATTCGAGGTGCGTCAGTAATGCGCAAAAGCATATCGGTGGCTTTCTTCTCCACGGTGGCCACCCTGCTGATTCTGGCGGTGGCTGTCATGGGTCTGTCCCAGCTGGTCCTGTTCAGCAAGTATTTTGCTGAGGAGCGGTTTGATACCCTGGACGACGTGGGCGACCTGGCCGGCCGGACGGTAGGGTATTTCTGGGACGACCTGACCGAGAGCGAGAAGATGGAGAGCGTCGTGGGTCAGGTGGACCTGATCGGCGAGAGCGCCAACGTCTATATTTTCTTTACCGACACCGAGGGCAAGGTGGTTCTTGCTTCCAACAGCAACCACCTGACCCAGGAAAACATTCCCCCGGAGGTTCTGGCCAATGTGGCCGGGGCCGAAGAAGGGGTATACCACGAGCTGGGCAAGATGAAGGGCTCCTTTGACGAGGAGTTCTATGTCTCGGCGCGGCCGATTCTGAGCAATTCCGAGACCATAGGCTATATCTTTGTCTGTGCCTCGGGGCAGATGCTGGATGATTTTGTGGGGCGGTTCGCCTCCAACTTCCTCCTGTCGGCCTGCCTGATGCTGATTTGCGCCAGCGTCCTCACCATGTTCATGATGCGCAGCCTCACCGAGCCCCTGCACCGGATCAGCGAGGCCGCCCAGAAATTCGGCGGCGGTGACTTCTCGGTCCGGGTGGAGGACGTGGACGGCGACGGCGAAATCGCCGATCTGGCCCGCACCTTCAACACCATGGCCGCCAACCTGCAGCAGATTGACACCTCCCGGGGCCAGTTTATGGGCAACATCGCCCACGAGCTGCGCACCCCCATGACCACCATCAAGGGCTTCATCGACGGCATTCTGGACGGCACCATTCCGCCTGAGCTCCACAACCACTATTTGCAGCTGGTGTCCCAGGAGACGGGCCGTCTGGCCCGGCTGGTCCAGAATATGCTGGACCTGTCCAAGCTGGAGTCGGGAGAGTACCGGGTCAACGCCCGGATGTTCAACATCTGGGAAACCCTCACCGGGGTGGCCCTGTCCGCCGAACAGCGGATCAACGACGGCCAGATTGACCTGGAAGGCCTCACCATGGACGAGCGGGTGCTGGTGTACGCCGACCCCGACCTGATCCATCAGGTGGTGTATAACCTGCTGGACAACGCCATCAAGTTCACGCCTCCCGGCGGGGTGATCCGGTTCAACGTCGAAAAGCTGGGCCCCGAGGCCGAAATTTCCATCTGGAACAGCGGCCAGGGCATTGCCGAGGACGCGCTGCCCTTTGTGTTTGAGCGGTTCTATAAAGAGGACCAGTCCCGCGGCCTCCATGCCCGGGGCGCCGGGCTGGGCCTGCATATCTGCAAGGTGCTGGTGAACCTGGCCGGCGGACAGATTCGGGTGGAGAGCAAACAGGGCGAGTGGTGCCGGTTTGTCTTTACCCTGCCGGTGGAGGTGCCGGGCCGCGGCGATCTGCTGAAATTGTCCGACGACACCACCCAGGCCGGCCCCGCCCGGCCGGTGCAGTAATTTCGGGCCGGCGGACGGGCAGAGTGGACGGTCCGGCGCGAAATTTGGACCCTGTCCGGCGGGCTTTTTGGTCCGAAAACAGGGGATTTTGTGGAAAATCTGGGCATTTGATCCGATGAATTTACGTCATTTCCGTGAAAAAGACGGCGTCGGGTTTGATTTTTGTGCCGTTTTCGTGTACACTAAAATGTAAGCTGCGCATGGTGCGCCGCCAACGAAACGGAATACAAAAAACTGATACAACGGAGAGTAAACATACCATGGCGATCATCAGTCCATCGATTTTATCTGCCGACTTCTGCCGTCTGGGGGATGAGTGCCGCATGGCGCTGGAAGCCGGAGCCGAAATGCTCCACTTTGATGTAATGGACGGACACTTTGTGCCCAACATCAGCTTCGGCGTGCCGGTGCTGGCCAGCCTGCACCGGGGCATCCCCAGCGCTTTCTTTGACGTGCATCTGATGATCAGCCATCCGCTGTCCTATGTGGATGCCTTTGCCAAGGCGGGCGCCAGCCTCATCAACTTCCATCTGGAGGCCGAGGACGACCCGGCTGCTGTGCTGGACGCCATCGAGGCAGCGGGCTGCAAGGGCGGCATGACCATCAGCCCGGGCACCCCGGCTGAAAAGCTCTTCCCCTGGCTGGACCGGCTGGACCTGGTCCTGGTGATGGGTGTAGAGCCTGGCTTTGGCGGCCAGAAGTTCATGCCCTCGGCCCTGGATAAGCTGGCCGCCCTCAAGGCGGAGCGCCAGGCCCGGGGCCTGGAGTTCCTGCTGGAGGTGGACGGCGGCGTCAACGCCGAGACGGCTCCTCTGTGCACCAAAGCCGGCGCAGACGTGCTGGTGGCGGGCAGCGCCGTGTTTGCTGCGGCTGACCCGGCTGCTGTGGTGCAGGCCCTGGCGGCGGTGTAACTCCGTTCGGATGAGGATGACCAATGGAAGAAACAACAAGAAAAGAACAGGAGGCGGCGCTGGCCCAGACGGGCCGGTATTATAAGCACATCTGCTGGATGGCGCTGCCTCTTGTCTGCATGTCGGCCTATCTGTATGGGCCGCGGCCGGTCGTGATGTGCCTGGTGGCCCTCCTGACCGGCAATTTGTGCGACCGTCTGGTGGCGGTGCTGCGCCGCCGCGTGTACAGCGCCTCCGACTGGTCCAATGAGAGCTTTGCCCTCGTCATCGCCCTGCTGATGCCGGCGACGGTCAGCTGGTATGTGCTGGTGGTGGCGGTGGTGGCCGGCGTCCTGCTGGGCAAGGAAGCCTTCGGTGGCTACGGCAGCTACCCCTTTCATCCCGCGGCTGTGGGCTATGTGGTGGTGGCGGTGTCCTGGTCGGAACAGGTCTTTCTGTACCCCCAGCCCTACGCCAATATCCCCCTGTTTGACACCTCGGGGGTCAACCTGGTCAGCGGCATGAGCAATACCCTGCGCAACGGCGGCCTGCCCACCGTAGGGTCTTTGTCCCTTTTTCTGGGCGAGTTCGCCGCCCCGCTGGGCAGCGGCGCCGTCCTGATTTTGCTGGCCTGCGGGCTGTTCCTCTGCACCCAGAAAGATATCCGGCTGCCGGCTGCCCTGAGTTTCCTGGCGGCCTGCGCTGTAATTGTCTTTTTGTTCCCGCGCCAGGCCGATCTGGTCCACACCGCCGTGTGGGACAGCGTCTGGCAGCGTCTCAATCTGGTGAAATACGAACTGGTCAGCGGCGCCACTCTGTACAGCGCGGTGTTCCTGATCAGCGAGCCCTATACCTGCCCCCGGCGCAAACTGGGCCAGGTGCTGTATGGGGCTTTGCTGGGCTGCGTCAGTATGCTGTTCCGCTATGTGGGCGTGTACGAGACGGCGGTCTGCTTTGCCATCCTGATGATGAACGGCCTGGCCGGCTGGCTGGACCGCGTGGTGGAGCGGCTGTACCGCCTGCCTGAAAACCGGCGGGCCGGCGGGAAGGAGGCTGCCTTATGAAACAGAGCAAGGCGGAAGTCATCCTTCGTGACCCGGGCAAGTACGCCCATCACGACCGCATCTTTTTGAATAACCCGGTCATCATGCAGGGCATGGGCCTGGCCCCGGTGGTGGTGCTGGCCACCACCGGCCGCAACGCCCTGATGCTGGCGGTGGCGGTGGCATTGCTGCTGACCCCCTCCCGCGTGGTGAGCTTTTTCCTCAGCAAGCTGGTGCCCCTGGAGGAGCACGCCAGCGAGGAGGAACTGCGTGCCAAACTGCTGCCCCGCGGCCTGATTTATTCCGGCACCGCGGCGGTCATGTATCTGCTGTTTTACCCCCTCATGAGCCGTCTGTTCGGGATGGAACTGCTGACCCTGGGTATCTATCTGCCCATGCTGGTGGTGGAACCCCTCATCATCTACCGCTACGGCCGCGTCCAGGAGACCCTGCGCAAGTCGGTGTCCAAGGGCCTGCGGGTGACGGTGGGCTATGCGGTGGTCCTGCTGCTGGTGGGCTGCGTCCGGGAATGGCTGGCCTCCGGCACCGTCTTTGGTTTTGCCGTGACGGCCAATACCGTGCTGCTGCCCCTGGCCTCCATGCCGGCGGGCGGATTCATCCTGCTGGGCGTCCTCAGCGCCATCTGGCGGGCCCTGGCGGCCCGGTATCGGGCATTCCTGGCCAATGAGGCCCGCAACCAGGTGATTGTCAACCATCAGAAGGAAGCGAGGGGAGAACCGTGAATACTGCCATCTTTGCACCGGCCGGCTCTCTTTCCGAGGCGCTGACCATCTTCTTTGGCTACGCCATGATGGCGGTTCTGGCCCAGAATGCTGTTTTTACCCGTGCGCTGGGCGTCTCCCGCCTGGTGCAGCTGGTGGGAGACGAGCGGACCAACAGCGTCCTGTTCGGTATCCTGCAGTGCATCACCCAGCTGCTGCTGGCCCCGCTGGCCTGGTATGTGGGCGGCGTGGCCGCGTCGTTTGGGCTGGGAGCAGCCTCCCGGCCTCTGGTCTACCTGGCCTGTATTGCGGTGGTCAGTGTGGCCGAAATGGTCTTTCTGCATCTGGTCAAGCTGCCCTGGCAGCGTCAGCTGCTGCGGATTCTGCCGCTGGCCTGCCTGAATACCTGTGTGCTGGGCACCCTGCTTCTGGGCCGGACCCAGAGCTTCAGCCTGCTGCAGTCCATGGGCTTTGGCCTGGGCAGCGGCGTGGGCTATCTGCTGGCGGTGCTGCTGGTGACGGAAGCCCAGAACCGCCTGCGCAGCCAGGCGATTCCCGCGGCTTTCCGCGGGATGCCCATCACCCTGATTTACATTGGCGTGCTGGCGCTGGCCATTTACGGCCTGACCGGCCACACCGTCATCCTGTAAACCGGGCCGAAGGCGTTTTCTGTTGGGGACACGGCCCGGGAACCGGGCTGGCTTAGAACGATATTTCACGAACGGTGGCAGGAAAAATTGTTTCCCGCCTGTAAGGGAAAGGTGAAGGAACCATGCCGAAGAGAAGGCGGAACAAAAAAGTCAAGCGGTATCACCGCAGCTTTTACAGCCGGGGAATGAAGATCAAGAAGGCCCTGGGCATCCTTGTGCTGGCCGTGGTGGTGCTGGGTGTGGCCTGGCTGGCCGCGCCCTATGTGTTGGACTGGGCCACCCATACCTGGTACACGGTGGTGCGGGACAGAGACCTGCCGTCCTCCTCCGAGGCGGCGTCTTCGGAGGCCTCGTCGGCCGCATCGTCCGAGGCTGCGTCCTCCTCGTCCCAGGCGGCCAGCTCGGCGGCTTCCTCGGAAGCGGCGTCCTCCCGGCCCGAGCCGGTGGACGGCACCGCCATTCGGGATGGCAGCTGGGCCACCGTCAGCCTTTCGGCGCTGGGGGATGAGGCATCCATCCGGGCCACCGCCCAGACCCTGGCCAGCCAGGGCGTGACCTATGCCCTGGTACCCCTGAAAGATACCAACGGCTATATTTACTATGCGTCGGCGGTGCCGGCGGCCTCCGGCAGTGTGGCCGCCAGCGTGGTGGACCCTGCCCTCATCGCCTCCATCTTCAAGGAGGAGGGCCTGGTGCCGGTGGCCGGAGTGGCCGCCTTCCAGGACCCTGTGGCCAGCTACACCGACCGCTCCATGGCCATTCAGTACAGCGGCGACGGCAATTACCTCTGGCTGGATGCAGCCAATGCGGCCGCCGGCGGCAAGGCCTGGCTGAATCCCTATGGGGCTTCGGCCATCCAGTTTGTGGGAGATCTGGTGGAAGAACTGTACAACTGCGGCTTTGAACAGGTCTGCCTGTCGGCGGTGCAGTTCCCCCAGTCCACCTCCTCCAAACAGAGCTACGGCGAGACCGGCGGCGTGGGCCGCGACGGCCAGCTGGCGGCGGACATTGCCGCATGGGACGCCCGGTTTGCGGGGCGGGTCACCCTGTGGTACGAATACCCTGTGTCCAGCTGCACCGGCGTCAGCTCCACCCTGGGGGCTCTGCCCGCCCAGCTGGGGGTGAAGAATCTGGTCATCAGCCTGCCGGCCGGGGAAGCCCAGGACCCGGCCCAGCTGGCCCAGACCGTCGCCCAGATGAAAGAGCTGGGGGCTCAGTACGTTGTCGTGCGGGACAGCGAGACCGGGAGCTTTTATTGATCTGACCCACAGTTTGGGTCTTTTGTGAGAGGGAGGAACCGAATCATGGAAAAAACGTCCTGCTTTATGCCGGCCCATATCCTTCTGCCCGAGGCATCCGTGCCGCTGGGACAGTGGGGCTGCATTGCCTGTGACCAGTTTACCAGTGACCGGGACTATTGGGCCAGCGCCGAGGCGGCAGCCGCCGGCGGCCCCAGCACCCTGCGGATGATCCTGCCGGAGGTGTATCTGGGGGACAAGGACCAGCAGGCCCGGGTGGATGAAATCCACCGGACCATGGAAGAATACAGCCGCAGCGTCCTGACCCGGGCGGTGGACGGCTTTGTCTACGTAGAGCGGACCCTCCAGAGCGGCCGGGTCCGTCAGGGCCTGGTGGGCCGGGTGGACCTGGAGGCGTACAACTACCATCTGGGCAGCCTGTCCCTGATCCGGCCCAGTGAGCACACGGTGGAGGAGCGGATCCCGCCCCGGATGGCGGTCCGCCGCGGCGCCTGCCTGGAGACTCCCCATGTGATGATGCTGGCGGACGACCCCGATCAGCTGCTGATTGAGCCCATCGGCCGCCAGAAGGATCAGCTGCGCCCCCTGTACGAAGGGGAGCTGATGCTGGGCGGCGGCCCGGTGGCCGGCTGGGCGGTGGAGGACCCCGCCCTGATCCAGCAGATCGAGGAGGCCATGGCGGTTCTGAGCAGCCAGGAGACCTTCCTGGCCAAGTATCCTGCGGCCCCCAATGACCGCCCCCTGGCTCTGGCCGTCGGGGACGGCAACCACTCCCTGGCCACCGCCAAGGCCTATTGGGAGGAAATCAAAAAGACCCTGACCCCCCAGCAGCGGGAAAATCATCCGGCCCGCTGGTGTCTGGCAGAGGTCTGCAATGTGCGGTCGGACGCGGTGGAAATCGAGCCGATCCACCGGGTTCTGTTCAACACCAGCTATGAGACGGTGCTGCTGAACCTGGTTACATGGAGCGATGAAAATATGGCGGGGGTCCGCTTCGGGGAGAACTTTGAACAGAAGCTCCGCCTGACCGGCCCGCAGGACGAGTGCGCCCTCAGCTTCGAGAACCCCACCGCCCCTCTGGGGGTGGGCACGGTGGACGAATTCGTGGAGTATTTCCTCGAAAACCACCCCGAAGCCTGGGTGGACTATGTCCACGATGAGGCCGCCGTCCGTTCCTTCTGCGCGAAGGAGGGGGCTGTGGGCCTGCTGCTGCCGCCCATGAAGAAAGGGGATATCTTCCGCGGCGTGGTGCTGGGCGGCGTGCTGCCCCGCAAGACCTTCAGCATGGGTCACGCCGAAGAAAAGCGGTACTACATGGAGTGCCGCCGCATCACCGAATAAACCATCCGGCGGCCGGGCCCAGGGCCCGGGCCGGGATATCCCTGCCTGTGTCATGCCCGTACGCACTGTGCCGTCCGGGCATGACGGATTTTTCACCTGTTTTCCCACACGCAACCAAGGAGTAGAATGACATTTCAAGAACTGAATTTATCCAAACCCATCCTGCGGGCGGTCGCCCAGGCGGGCTATGAAAAGCCGTCTCCGATTCAGGCAAAGGCCATCCCGCCGGTGCTGAAAGGCCGGGATCTGATGGGCTGCGCCCAGACCGGCACCGGCAAGACGGCGGCTTTCGCCCTGCCCATGCTGGATCTGCTGTCGGCCCGGCCCGCCTCCAAACCGGGGTCCATCCGGGCCCTGATCCTGACCCCCACCCGGGAGCTGGCCCTCCAGATTGAGGAGAGCTTTGGCCAGTACGGCAAGTACCTGCCCCTCCGCCACACCGTGATTTTCGGCGGCGTGGGCCAGGCGCCCCAGGTGGAACAGCTCAAGAAAGGGGTGGACATTCTGGTGGCCTGCCCCGGCCGGCTCAACGATTTGATCGGTCAGGGGCATGTGGACCTGTCCGGGGTGGAGATTTTCGTCCTGGACGAGGCGGACCGGATGCTGGACATGGGCTTTGTCCACGACGTGAAAAAGGTCATCGCCAAGCTGCCGGCCCGGCGTCAGAACCTGATGTTCAGCGCCACCATGCCCACCGAAATTGAGCAGCTGGCCGCCACCATCCTGCGGGACCCCGCCTTTGTAAAGGTGGACCCGGTGTCCAGCACGGTGGACCGCATCCAGCAGAGCCTGTATTTTGTCTCCAAGGCGGACAAGCGCCGGCTGCTGCCCTGGCTGATTCAGAATCTGGAGCCCCCTGTCCGCAATGCGCTGGTGTTCAGCCGCACCAAACACGGGGCCGACCGCATCGCCCGGGACCTGACCAAGCAGGGAATCACCGCGGCGGCCATCCACGGCAACAAGAGCCAGAGCGCCCGCGTGGCGGCCCTGGAGGGCTTCAAGGCGGGCCGGACCAAGGTCCTGGTGGCCACCGACATCGCCGCCCGGGGCATCGACATCAGCGAATTGTCCCATGTGTTCAACTATGACCTGCCTGAGGTGCCGGAAACCTATGTGCACCGCATCGGGCGGACGGCCCGGGCCGGGGCGGACGGTACCGCCGTCAGCTTCTGCGCTCCCGAGGAGCGGGAGTACCTGGCGGGCATCGAAAAGCTGAACCGCAAGAAAATCCCGGTGGTGAGCGGACATCCCTGGGACAGTCCTCAGCCCCAGGAACCCCAGAAGGAACCCAAGGCGGCGCAGCCTGCCCGGCCGTTGAAGGTGCGGCAGGTGCAGCCCCTCAAGATAGAGAAAGAGGAGACCATCATGGACGAAACCAAAAAGACCGCTCCCCGCGCCAGCGAAGGCGGGGAGAAGCGTTCCCGTTCCCGGCGCGGCCGGCGGGACGGCGGCCGCGGCAAGCAGCCCGCCCAGGGCGGCCAGAATCCGCAGCAGCAGCCGAAATTTGACCCTCACTTCCTGACCGGCGCCGAGACGGCGGTTCTGCCGGCCAAGACGGTGGCGGGCTCGGGGGAGAAGCCCCGCACCGCCATCCAGCCCCAGAACCCCAATGGCCGCAGCGGCAAGGGCAACGCCCAGAACGCCCGGCCCCAGCGGGAAAAGCAGGCCGAGGGCCGCAAGGAGGACAAGGAGAGCCGTTCCGCCCGGAACGCATCCAAGGGCAATGAGGCACGCAGCGCCGAGCAGCGGCCCGCCCGCGGGGAGAAGGAGAACCGCCCCGCCGCCCAGCCCAAGGCATCCGCCCCCAAGAACGCCCCCGCCGACCACGGCGCAGGCCGCAGCCAGAACAGCCGGAACAATTCCGGCCGGGCCCAGGCTTCCAGCCAGCCCAAGGGCCGCGGCAGCCGCAGCCACGAGAGCCGCAGCGACGACCCCGGCCTGGTGCTCATCAGCCGCCGGCCGCCCCAGCAGAAGTTCTCCAGCTTTGAGGAGTATATGGAGGCTCACGGCGGCGCCACGGCGCCCATCGAGGACCACAGCCAGGATTACTGAGAATAGAAAAAGCGCCCCCGCTCTGTTTGGACAGAGGGGGGCAGCGTGAGGATTCGAGGCAGATTGCGCGGAGGCTCCAGGCCGCCGCGGGTCTGCCTTGAATTTTGCTTTCCTGCACAAAAAGACCGGCATCCTTCGGGCAGAACGCCCAAGGGGTGCCGGTTTTTGCAGGGGAAGGGGAAAGGCGCGAACCTTATTTTCGGTCCGCGAAAGAGGAGCGGGTCAGGCGGCTCATCCGGTATTCCCGGGGGCTCTGGCCATAGTGGGCCCGGAAAAGGCGGTAGAAATAGCTGGTGTTTTCATACCCGACCTGGGCAATGATCTGCTGAATGGTCATGTCGCTGCGGCGCAGCATCCGGGCCGCCGTTTCCAGACGGTGCTTCTGTAGCAGTTCTTTGTAGGTTTTGCCGGTCTCGGCCCGGACACATTCGCTGACGTAGGCCAGCGAAACCTCATAAGTACGCGCCACATTCGAGAGGTTGGCCTCCCGATAGTTGTTGACGATTTCATCGAGGGCGGCGCGGACCAGCGCCTCTTTGTTCACCGTACCGCTCCGGCCGGGGCCTGTACGCAGGTCCTTCGCTTGTAGTTCAGTCATAGTTTCCTCCGATCGATGCAGAGCCTGGAGCTCTTTCGTTCACTCCAAATACGAAATAAGGACGAGCTTTATTGCAAAATTGCACGTATGGAAGAACTTTTACATCTTGGCAACAGGCAGGAAACAGATTGCTCATAATCTGTACAAAAATAAGGTCCTTTAGCCCTTCGAAGCGCAAAAAACGGCCCGCCGCATGCACGGCAGGCCGCCGGACCAGAGGGCCCGTTTTGAAAAAGATCAGAAGAGGTTCTCATTTTTGTACAGGCCGGTGCGGGTGAACTGGACCCATTCGGCCACGTTGACGGCGTGGTCGGCGATCCGCTCCAGGTACTTGATGACCATCAGCAGATCCAGGGCGGCGTCCACCTGGCCGGGATTGGCCGCAATCTCCTCGGCCAGGGTCCGCTTGACGGCGTTGAAGTCATAGTCCACCTCGTCGTCGTCGGCAATCACCTTCTGGGCCGCGTTCATGTCCTCGGCCTGGAAGGCAGCCAGGGCGTCCACCACCATCTTGTGGGCCTTCTGGCCCATCCGGATGGCGTCGCTGACGGCGGGGTCGCCGGCCTTGCGGGAGGTGAACAAGTGGGGCATGATCTCGGCGATGTCCGCAGCGTGATCGCCGATCCGCTCCAGGTCGGTGATGACCTTCATGGCGGCGGAGATCCGGCGCAGGTCCCCGGCCACCGGCTGCTGGCGGAGCAGCAGCACCATGCAGCGGTGCTCAATGTCGTGCTCCATCTCGTTGATCTGGCTGTCGTCCCGGATGATCTGGGCGGCGGCTTCGGCGTCGGTGGAGGCCAGAGCTTCCATGGCGTTTTCCACCGCGTCGGCGCAGGCCTGGCCCATCTCGGCCAGAGCCTGGTTCAGCTCGGTCAGCGCCTCATCATACTGCTTGCGAATGCTCATAGGTTTTCTCCTCTCTCATCAACCCATTAGCCGAACCGGCCAGAGATATAATCCTCGGTCCGCTTGTCTGCGGGGGTGCTGAAGATCTCGCTGGTGGGGCCCACCTCCACCAGTTCGCCCAGCAGGAAGAAGGCGGTGCGGTCGCTGATACGGGCGGCCTGCTGCATGTTGTGGGTGACGATGACCACGGTGTAGTTCTTCTTCAGCTCGCTCATCAGCTCTTCCACCTTCATGGTGGAGCCGGGGTCCAGGGCGCTGGTGGGCTCATCCATCAGCAGGACCTCGGGCTTGACGGCCAGGGCGCGGGCAATGCACAGACGCTGCTGCTGGCCGCCCGACAGGCCCAGAGCGCTCTTTTTCAGGCGGTCCTTCACCTCGTCCCACAGAGCGGCGCCCCGCAGGCTGCTCTCCACGATTTCGTCCAGCTCTTCCTTTTTGCGCACGCCGTGGAGCTTGGGACCATAGGTGATGTTGTCGTAGATGCTCATGGGGAAGGGGTTGGCCTTCTGGAAGACCATGCCCACGCGGCGGCGCAGGGTGGTGAGGACCATGTTGGGTCCAAAGATGTCCTCACCACGCAGGGTGACGTCGCCCTCGATGCGGATGCCCGGCACCAGGTCGTTCATCCGGTTCAGCGTTTTCAGAAAGGTGGACTTGCCGCAGCCCGAGGGTCCGATCAGAGCGGTGATTTCCCGCTCGCCCACGTCCAGAGAGATGGACTTGAGGGCCTTGAAGTCACCGTACCAGAGGTTCAGGTTCTTCGCCGAAATAACAGGGGTGGTGTTTTGCGTTTCCATATCGTTTTACCTCATTCAATCAGCCCTTTTGGCGGAGATGCTTCTTGGCCAGGCGGGCGGCAATGTTGATGACCAGAACCAGAATCAGCAGGACGGCGCCGATGCCCCAGGCGGAGTCGAAGTCGCCGTTTTCAAAGGCCCGCAGATACAGCAGAACCGACAGGGTCGCGCCGTTGGAGGTGTAGGCCTCGATGATGTTGCCGACGATGACCTGGGCTGCGCCGGCGGTGAACAGCAGGGCCGCGCTCTCGCCCACGATACGGCCGATGGCCAGGATGCAGCCGGTGACAATGCCGTCGATGCTGCAGGGCAGCACGATGGTGCGGATGATGTGCCATTTGCCGGCGCCCAGGCCCAGAGCGCCCTCGCGGTAGCCCATGGGAACGGTCTTGAGGGACTCCTGGGTGGTGCGGATGATGGTGGGCAGGGTCATGATGACCAGGGTCAGGCTGCCCGACAGCAGGCTGGTCTGGAAGCCCAGGGTCTGGGCAAAGACCAGCATGCCCACCAGGCCGTAGATGATGCTGGGGATGCCGGCCAGGGTCTCGTTGGTGAACTCAATCATCGAGATCAGGCGGCGGTTGGTGGCGTACTCGGTCAGATAGACGGCGGCGCCCACGCCCAGGGGCAGGACGATAATCAGGGTCAAAAGAATGATGTACAGGGTGTTCAGGATGGCGGGCAGGATGCCGTTGGTGCCCCGCAGGATGCTGGAGGTGGTGGTCAGGAAGGTCCAGCTGACGTGGGGCAGACCCCGCACCAGAACCATGCCGATGATGCCCACCACCAGCGCAATCACCAGGACGGCGGCAATCCATACCGCGCAGGTGAAGAACTGGTTCCACAGGCGGCGGGAGGGAGAAAAATCAGCGTAGCGATTACTTTTCACCGTTGCGGCCTCCTTTCAGGAAGAAGTTGAGGACCAGGTTGATGGCCATGATGAACAGGAACAGGATCAGGCCGATGCTGAACAGTGCCTGACGCTGCAGGCCGCTGGCATAGCTCATTTCCTTGGCAATGGCGGTGGTCAGGAAGGTGACGCTCTTGAACAGACCGGGCATGTTGGGGCTGTTGCCGGCCACCATCATGACGGCCATGGCCTCGCCCACGGCGCGGCCGATGCCCAGAACGATGCCGGCGGCAATGCCGCTCTTGGCGGCCGGGACGCTGACCTTGAACCAGGTCTCCGCCTCGGTGGCGCCCAGAGCCAGGCTGCCCTCCTCGTACTCCCGGGGGACGGCGTTGAGGGCCGTCACCGACACCGAGACAATGCTGGGCAGAATCATGATGGACAGCACCAGGATGGCGGTCAGGAGGCAGGCGCCGGAGGCCCGGCCAAAGGCCGCGGCCACGGCGGGGACCAGCAGCTGCATGCCCAGCAGGCCGAAGATAACGCTGGGAATGCCGGACAGCAGCTCAATGGCCGAGGTGGCTGCCGTGCGCAGCTTGGGCGTGGCGGCCTTGGAGAGGAAAACGGCGGTGAGCAGGCCGATGGGGATGCCGATGAGGATGGCGCCCAGGGTGCCATACACGCTGGACAGGATGAAGGGCAGGATGCCGAAGGAAGGCTCGGCGGCGGTCGAGGCCCATTTCTGGCCGAAGAGGAATTCCACAACGCCGATCTGGCCGATGGCCGGCAGACCCGAGATCACCATGTACACGGTAATCAGGGCCACGCAGCCGATGGCCAGAATGCCGCACAGGAAGAAGATGACGTTCATCACCAGCTCCAGCCATTCGGCTGCATTGTGGGGCTTGTTGAATTTTTTCCGGACGACGGCGCCGGAAGCGGAGTCTTGCTGTTTCATAGTAACCCCCATGGTATCAGGATGCAAAACGGCGGCCTACTCCCAAAAACCGCCTGGGACCGCATGGACCCAGGCGGAGCATCTCAGGATTTAAGACCCGGGCTTTGGTTGGGCTTAGCCCTGGGCGTCAACCAGGGGCACAGCGCCGGCCAGACGGATCAGCTCAGCAGCATCCTCGCTGGTAGCGAACTCGATGAAGGCCTTGACAGCGTCGGACTGCTCCACAGAGTCGTTGGTGATGAAGTTGAAGGGACGCTGGACCTCATAAGTACCATCCAGAACGGTGGCCTCGCTGCACTCAACGCCGCCGACGGTCAGGGTCTTGACGGTGTCGCCCACAGCGGACAGGGAAGCGTAGCCGATGGCCAGAGGGTTGGAAGCCACAGCGGAGATGACAGCGCCGGTAGCGGTCAGCTCCTGATCGTACTGGCAGGCATCCTCCACGCCCACGATGCTCTCGAAGCCGTCGCGGGTGCCGGAACCAGCCTCACGGCCGATGACAACGATCTCGCCGTCCTCGCCGCCAACCTCGGACCAGTTGGTGATTTCCTTGGTGAAGATCTGAGCCAGCTGATCCACGGTCAGGTCGGACACAGCGCTCTCGTTGTTGACCACGATGGCGATGCCGTCCAGGGCGACGGTGGTGGCGGTGACGCCGGTCTCATCGTCGTGCAGGCCGCGGGAAGCCAGGCCGATGTCCAGGGTCTGCTCCACAGCACCGGTGATGCCGGCGCCCGAACCGGTGGGATCGTAGCTGATGGTGACGTTGGGAGCGACCTCGGCGAAGCCCTCGGTCAGAGCCTCGATGACGCTGTTCATCGAGGTGGAACCGCCGGTGGCGATCTTGCCGGACAGGCTGCTCAGATCACCGGCAGCGGCGGAAGAAGCAGTGGAAGAAGCGGTGGAAGACACAGCAGACGAAGCAGCGGTGGAGCTGGAAGAGCTGCCGCAGGCGGTCAGAACGCCGGCCACAGCCGCAGCGCCGCAAACGGCCAGGAAGGAACGACGATTGATCTTTTTCATAGGAATTTTCCTCCAAAATCACAGCACCGGGAATGTGTCGGCCCGGCGATCTTTTTCTTTTTGCTTTCCTCTCGGAACGACCCTATTGTACAACCAAACCGCCCCGGCTGCGACCATGACCAGGGAAAATTCGCGTAAAGTTTTGGGCAGTAGTTTTGCCGAAACGAAAAGAAAATGTAAAATCGGGGCCAAAAGAATAGCCCTAAATTTTACATTTCCCGTGAAAGTGGAGAAAATCGGGCCTTTTGCCCCGACAAAAAGACGAAACGCCCCCGCGGCACAAAACAAAATCCCGGCGAACGCTGCCGTTCGCCGGGATGGGTTCAGGGTTTTGCGGGGGCGGAGTGGGATCAGACGATCCGGACGCCCTTCTGGATGACGGACTGGATGTTCAGAGCCTTGTCCGCCAGAATGATGTTGCCGTAGCGGCCGGGAGCCAGAGAACCATAGTCGGCCTCCAGACCGATGCTCTTGGCGGGGTTCTCGGAGGCGGCGCGGACGGCGCTCTCCAGAGGCACGCCCATATCCAGGACGGCCCGCTTCATGCAGTCATACAGACAGGTGGCGCTGCCGGCGATGACGCCGGGGTTCTCGGTCAGGGTAGCCCGGGGACCGGTGACGGTGACCGCCTGGCCGCCCAGGCTGTACTGGCCGTCGGGCAGGCCGCAGGCCATCATGCTGTCGGCAATCAAGATCACCCGGTCATCTCCAAAGGTGTTGAAGGTGAACCGGACCATGGCGGGATGAATGTGGATGTTGTCGGTGATGAGCTCCACCTCGGCATGCTTTTCCAGGGCCGCAATGATGGGGCCGGGCTCCCGGTGGGAGATGCCAGGCATGGCGTTGTAGAGGTGGGTCATGTGGCTGGCGCCGGCGTCAAAGGCCTGGATGGCGGTGGCGTAATCGGTGCAGGTGTGGGCAATGGAAATCCGCACCTCGTCCTTGCACTGGGCGATGAAGTCCAGCGCGCCCTCCACCTCGGGGGCGATGTCCACCAGCTTGATGAGGCCGCCCGACCGCTTCTGCAGGCGGCGGAACATCCCTACATCGGGGCCGTGGAGATAAGCGGGGTTCTGGGCGCCCAGCTTCTGGGGGCTGATGAAGGGGCCCTCCATGTTGATGCCCACCAGGTCGGCGCCGCGGCCGTTCTTGTGGGCGGCGGCAGCGTCCATGACGCCGTTCAGAATCTCTTCGGAATAGGTCATGGTGGCGGGGCAGATGGCCAGGATGCCGCGGCTGGCCTCGAAATCGGCCAGGGCCTGGATGGCCTCCTCGCTGGCGTCACAGAAATCGTGGCCCATGGCGCCGTGGAAGTGGAGGTCCAGCAGGCCGGGCAGGGCGTACAGCCCGCCGGCGTCGATGACCTCCTCCCCGGGCTGGGGGGTCAGATCGGTGACGATGCGGCCGTCACGGACGGCCAGGTCCCCGGGAACAAAGGTGTGCTCGGGGGTATAGATGAGAGCGTTTTTCAGGATCATGGGGAAATACCTCCTGCCGCTCCCGTGGGCCGGCTTGTCCCTGTAGAACCGCCTGGGCCGGGGAGCGAATCAATCCGCCGCAAAACGGCGGTGCAGTGGGATCAGACCAGGCTCAGAGCCTCCTCGTCGCCCACCAGGATGAAGTCGGGGTGCATCTGCAGGATGGAAGCCGGGACCTCGGGGGTGACCGGGCCGAAGAAAGCCTTCTTGATGATCTCGGCCTTGTTGGCGCCGTTGGCCACCATCAGGACCTTGCGGGCCTGCATGATGGTCTTGATGCCCATGGTGTAGGCCTGGCGGGGAACCAGTGCCTCGTTGCCGTCAAAGAAGCGCTTGTTGGCCTCGATGGTGCTCTCGGTCAGGTCCACGCAGTGGGTGCCCAGCTCGAAGGCCTCGCCCGGCTCGTTGAAGCCGATGTGACCGTCGATGCCGATGCCCAGCAGCTGCAGGTCGATGCCGCCCACGTCGCGGATGATCTGGTCATACTCGCGGCAGGCTGCCTCGGCGTCGGGGTTGGAGCCGTCCGGCACATGGATGTGGTCGGGACGGACGTTCACATGCTCGAACAGGTTCTTCTGCATGAAGTACCAGTAGCTCTGCTCATGGGTGCGGGGCAGGCCGCGGTACTCGTCCAGGTTGACGGTGGTGACCTCGGAGAAGTCCAGGTCGCCCTTGTTGTACCAGTCGATCAGCTGGGCGTAGGTACCCACGGGGGTGCCGCCGGTGGCCAGGCCCAGCACGCAGGCCGGCTTCATGATGACCTGGGCCGAGATGATGTTGGCGGCCTTGCGGGACATGTCTTTGTAATCCTTTGCGCGAATGATCTTCATAGGGATAAACCTCCGTTTCAGGGTGTGTTCCTGCTCACGTTTTGGATAATTCCATTATAACACATCTGTATGGACAGACTGTGACAAAAAGGAGCCGCCGAAAGCAGGGCTGTTCGGCCCGCCCTCGGCGGCTATGAAAGGGGAGACGGGGCAACCAGTCCCCGCCGGTTTACATGGGAATAGGATGAGTGGGACGGCGATGGCTCAGAGAGCCGGCCGCTCTCAGAGCATCTTCTTCAGCTCATCGTAAACGAACTGCACCTTGGGTCCGATGATGACCTGGCAGGCATTCTTGCTGGGACGGACAACGCCGGCAGCACCTGCATTCTTAACGGCCTTTTCATCAACGGCGGTGTAGTCGTTGATCTCGAAACGCAGACGGGTTGCGCAGTACTCAACATTCTTGATGTTGCCCTTGCCGCCCACAGCTGCCAGGACGCCCGCAGCGACCTGGGTGTAGTTGTTGTTGGCCAGCACAACCTTCTTCTCTGCGTCGGTGTTCTCATCCTCGTCCTCACGGCCCGGGGTCTTGAAATCAAAGGTCTTGATCAGGACGTAGAAGACCACGAAGAACAGAACGGCAGCCAGCAGGCCCAGAGGCAGGATCATCCAGGTCTTTTCAGCAGCGGGCAGCGAAGCGGAGAAGACCAGGTCCGTTGCACCAGCCGAGAAGGAGAAGCCTGCGCGGAAGCCGCTGAAGTAGGTGATGACGGTCATGACGCCGTACAGCAGGGCGTACACGACGTACAGGGGGAATGCCACGAACATGAAGGAGAACTCGAAGGGCTCGGTAACGCCGCAGACGAAAGCACAGACTGCAGTGGAGATCAGCAGGCCGGCAGCAGCCTTCTTGTTCTTTGCGGTGGCGATCATGGCGGCAGCAGCAGCCGGGACACCGAACATCATGCAGGGGAAGAAGCCGGACATGTACATGCCCAGGCTCCAGCCGACGTCAGCGCTGGTCTTGCCTGCCCAGAAGTTGGTCAGGTCGCCCAGGCCGATGGTCTCAAACCAGAACACGTTGTTCAGAGCGTGGTGCATGCCGATGGGGATCAGCAGACGGTTCAGGAAAGCGTAGATGCCGGCGCCCCAGGGGCCCAGACCGACGATGGCGTCGCCCACGGCAACCAGACCGCCGAAGACCAGAGGCCAGACGAACAGCAGGACCACCGAGGCCAGAATCGAGACCACGGCAGCGGCCATGGCGACGAAGCGCTTGCCGCTGAAGAAGGCCAGGAAGTCGGGCAGCTGCATGGTCTTAAAGCGGTTGTAGGACCAGGCACCGATCAGGCCGCACAGAATGCCGATGAAGGGGTTGGAGATCTTGCTGAAAGCGATGTACTGGGTGGAACCTTCCACGATGCTGGGCATGATGGTGGTGACCACGCCGACGCTCAGCAGCTGCTGGACCATCAGCCAGGAGGCCAGGCCAGCCAGAGCGGGGGTGCCGTCCGGCTCATCGGCCATGCCGACTGCAACGCCGATGACGAACAGGATTTGCATATTGTCGATCAGAGCGCCGCCGGCCTTCACCAGCAGGAAGCCGATGATCTGAGCCAGACCCTCGACCGAGCCGCCCTGCATGGTAGACGGACACAGCGCATAGCCGATACCCATCAGCAGACCGCAGATGGGCAGCACTGCGACGGGCAGCATCAGAGACTTGCCCAGTTTTTGCAGGTATTTCATCATAAGTGATATCCTCCCTTGTGCGCGAGGCGGTAACCGCCGCCTCCATGAAAAATAAAGGGCGTGCAAACACGCTTCTGGTTGCCAACGTGTTCACACTTGTGTAACAACATTGTAGCACATTTGTCAAAGAAAAGCTATAGATTTTCTGGAAAATGAAAAAAATTTTGGACGAATTGCATGAATATCGGAAAAAATACAGCCGGTTTTATTTTCGCGGGAAAAGGATTGACGAAGGTATGAAAAATATTCAGCTTCGAGCGAATAAAGATGCACCAAACTGAATAGGCGCGGTTTGGGGGTGACCGGACGAAGGGGGTTGTGGTATAATAATCGTATATGATTATTGAACCCGACGGTGCCTGCTGGGTGCGGATGGGCTTTGGGCTGCGTTGACGGACGGGACAAGCGGACCCGGACGCACGGGGGCGGAGCGCCGCCCGCCGGCGGGCCGGAACAAAACAGGAAAGAAGGGACCCCGGCTGTTCCGGCCGGCGGCATTCACCTTATCATATTACAGGACAAAACCAGATTATGTTTGACAGGAGGCATATACAATGGAATGGACGGACATCCGAGTGACGGTAGCCCAGAAGGACGCCGAGCTGGCCGAAGCGGCTGCAACCATGATCGCCGAGGGCGGCATCTACATTGAGGACTACGGCGACATTGAGGAGCAGGTGGCGGAGATCGCCCATGTGGACCTCATCGAGCCCGAGCTGCTGGAAAAGCCCCGGGACGTGGTGATTATCCATATTTATCTGGAACCGGGCGCCCAGCCTGCCGAGACCCTGGCGGCCATCGAGGCCCGGATGGAGGCCGCCGGCATTGCCTACACGGTGGAAACCGAAGGGGTAGAGCAGGAGGACTGGCAGAACGGCTGGCGGAAGTACTATCATCCGCTGGAGATTGGCCGGCGCCTGGCGGTGGTGCCCTCCTGGCAGGAGTACGACACCGACCGGGTCAAGCTGCTGCTGGACCCGGGCCTGGCCTTCGGTACCGGCGGCCATGAGACCACCGGCCTCTGCATGGAGGCGCTGGACGAGCTGGTCCAGGGCGGCGAGCGGATGCTGGATATCGGCACCGGCAGCGGCATTCTGGCCATTGCGGCCCTCAAGCTGGGGGCAGCCAGCGCCGAAGGCGTGGACATTGACCCGGTGGCGGTCCGCACCGCCGTGGAAAACGCCGCCCTCAACGGGGTGGAGAGCCAGTTCCGCGGACTGGTGGGCGACCTGTCCGATCAGGCCAGCGGCACCTATCAGATTGTCGCCGCCAACATCGTGGCCAATGCCATCATCTCTCTGTCCCCGGCGGTGCCGGGACTGCTGGCCGACGGCGGGCATTTCATTGCCAGCGGAATCATTGACACCCGCGCCGACGAGGTGGAGGCAGCTTTGAAGGCTGCCGGCCTGGCAGTGAAGGAGCGCAAAGAAAAGCGCGGCTGGGTCTGCTTTATCTGCACCGCCGCCTGAACCTACCAATCAACAGGAGAAGAAACCAAGATGCCGCACCGTTATTTTACCACCGATGTCTGGCCCGCCGAGGGCCGGGCCTTTCTGCGGGGAGCCGACGCCCATCACCTGGCCCGGGTCATGCGGGCCAGGGCAGGGGATCAGGTGATCCTCTGCGACGGCAACGCCGTGGAGTATACCGCCACCATCACCGGCTTTGGGGAGGACGAAGTGGAGTTCTCCATCCAGGAGGGGTATCCCTCGGCGGCGGAGCCCACCGTGGAAGTGACCCTGCTGGCGGGCTATCCCAAGCAGGACAAGCTGGAGCAGATCATCCGCCACGGCGTTGAGCTGGGATGCAGCCACATCATTCCCTTTTTCAGCCGTTACTGCGTGGCGGCCCCCAAAAAGGAGGACCAGAAGAACGTCCGTTACAACCGCATCGCCTATGAGGCGGCCAAGCAGTGCGGCCGGGGCATTCTGCCCGACGTAGGGATGCCGCTGCTCAATTTCGGAGCAGTCTGCCGCACCTTTGACCAGTACGACCTGGTGCTGTTCTGTTATGAATGCGGCGGCGCGCCCCTGCGCCAGCTGCTGGCCGACACGCCGGCCCCTGAGGGACGGCCGCTGCGCATTGCCATCGTTACCGGCGCCGAAGGCGGCTTTGCCGCCGAAGAAGCCGAGGCCGCCTCGGCCGCCGGCGCGAAAACAGTGGGCCTGGGTCCCCGCATTCTCCGCTGTGAGACCGCGCCCCTGGCCGTCTTGGCCTCGGTCATGACCCTCACCCAAAACCTCGAATAACCCTACTTTTCTGGAAGAAAAGTAGGCAAAAGACTTTCATCTGGTACCGCTGACTGCTGTGGTCCTCACAAGGCCCTGCCGGCGGCGAGGTTTCAGCCGCTTTATGAGGCTCCCGGGCTGCGCCCCGGTACGATGCAAGGCTCAAGCAGAACCTGATTTTCTCTTTTTGAGAAAAAGTAGGCAAAAAGCTTTTCACCTGGTACCGCTGACTGCTGTGGTCCTTACAAGGCCCTGCCGGCGGCGAGGTTTCAGCCGCTTTATGAGGTTCCCGGGCTGCGCCCCGGTGAGTCCAAGGTTTTGCGAGGCCGAATCTATAGTTTGTTTTGGTGTGCTGCTTTCCGGTAGATAGGAAAGCTCTATAAAATACAAAAATCTCCGCTTCTGCTTACCGCAGGGGCGGGGATTTTTTGTTTTAAAGTGTGGTTTTGGCCGTTTTTCTGCCGTTCAGGATCATATTGCTCTTTGCAAATTTGCCGCCGCAGATTTTTGAATCAGAGGACCAGAACCCGGGAAATTTCCTCCTCCTCTCCCACCTCAAAACGGCTTGTATCCAAGATGGACCTTCCCAAACTATATAAAATTAAGCAAAAATGGGAAAATTTGAAATCGGGTCTTGACACCGGGGGGGGTATGGTATTATAGGCACACAAAGGAAAGGACCTTCCTTTG